>JAITAH010000025.1 GCA_031284225.1 Dysgonamonadaceae bacterium
TACGAACAACTCGAACAATACACCCTCGCCCTGTTCCGGAGGGGAACCGAAATCGCCGCATCCAAAGGCCTGATATTAGTGGATACAAAATACGAATTTGGAAAAAAAGACGGGCAAATCTATCTCATCGACGAAATCCACACCCCCGACTCGTCCCGCTATTTTTATTCGGAAGGCTACCGCGAACGTTTCCAACGGGGAGAAGAACAAAAACAACTCTCCAAAGAATTTGTCCGCCAATGGCTAATGGAAAACGGATTCCAGGGAAAAGCCGGACAACAGACTCCGGAAATGACCCCCGACTATTGCCGGAGCGTATCGGAACGCTACATCGAACTCTTCGAGAAAATTACCGGCGAAACATTCGTCAAAGCCGATACCGAACGGATCGCCGAACGGATCGAAACAAATGTCAAAAACTATTTAAAACTTAATTCAACACTTTGATAATGGAACAATACGGACTGATCGGTTATCCCTTAAAACATTCTTTTTCCAAAGGATATTTTAACGACAAATTCGACGCTGAAAAAATCGACGCCGAATACGTCAACTTTGAAATCCCCTCGATCCGGGAATTTAAAACCATACTGAAAGACCATCCGAACCTGAAAGGACTTAACGTTACAATCCCCTACAAGGAACAGGTGATCCCCTACCTCGACCAGTTAAGCGAAAACGCCAAACTGATCGGAGCCGTCAACGTTATCAAAATCGAACAAACCAGCAAAGGAAAAATCAAGAAGTTGACCGGATTCAATTCGGACATCATCGGATTCAAAAAGTCCATCGAACCGATGCTGCAACCCCATCATCAAAAAGCGCTGGTGCTGGGAACCGGAGGAGCCGCTAAAGCCATCTACTACGGATTGAAACAGTTAGGAATCGTTCCCGTTTATGTTTCCCGCGAAAAACAGTCGAACGACATGCTCACTTACGACGAACTGACTGCCCACGATCTGGCAATCCACACGATAATCGTCAACTGCACCCCGGTAGGCATGTGGCCGCACGTGGACGAATGCCCCAAAATCCCCTACAAATACCTGACCTCCGACCATTTGCTTTACGATTTGCTCTATAACCCCAACGAAACGCTATTTATGAAAACCGGCGCCGAACAGGGAGCCACGGTAGTAAACGGCCTGGAAATGTTACTGCTGCAAGCATTCGCCAGTTGGGAGTTCTGGCAAAATTAATTTGAATAACTCAGGATTATATCCTATATTTGTGTGCAAAAAAACAGAAATTTTATGTCAAAAACACTTATTATCGGCGCAGGCGGCGTAGGCACAGTAGTGGCTCATAAAGTCGCCCAAAACTACGAAGTTTTCGGAACTATCACGCTCGCCAGCCGTACACGGGCGAAATGCGACGCCATCGCGGATGCCATCGGCACAAAATACGGCAACAAACCATTGCAAACCGCTCAGGTGGACGCCGATCAAGTTCAGGAATTGGTTCGCCTGTTCCGCGAGGTCCAGCCCGAATTAGTCATCAACGTAGCGCTCCCTTATCAGGATTTGACGATTATGGACGCCTGCCTCGAAACGGGCGTCAATTACTTAGATACCGCCAACTACGAACCGAAAGACGAAGCAAAGTTCGAATACAAATGGCAATGGGCGTATCAAGATAAATTCAAAGCGGCGGGACTGACCGCTATCTTGGGTTGCGGTTTCGATCCCGGCGTTACGAGCGTCTTCACCGCCTATGCCGCCAAACATCATTTCGGCGAAATGCACTATCTGGACATTGTCGATTGCAACGCCGGCGACCACGGCAAAGCGTTCGCAACCAATTTCAACCCCGAAATCAACATCCGCGAAGTAACTCAGAAAGGCCGTTATTGGGAAAACGGGAAGTGGGTAACCACCCAACCGCACGAAATTCACCAAGCGCTGACCTATCCGAACATCGGCCCCAAAGAATCGTACGTCATCTACCACGAAGAACTGGAATCGCTGGTTAAAAATTTCCCAAGCCTCAAGCGGGCGCGTTTCTGGATGACTTTCGGTCAGGAATACCTGACCCATTTGCGCGTTATTCAGAACATCGGCATGGCGCGTATCGATCCGGTTCTGTACAACGGCGTGGAAATTGTTCCGATTCAATTCCTGAAAGCCGTATTGCCCGACCCCGGCGAACTGGGCGAAAACTATACCGGCGAAACCAGCATCGGTTGTCGCATCAAAGGCTTGGACAAAGCGGGAAACGAATTATCTTATTATGTTTATAACAACTGTAAACATCAGGACGCTTACAAAGAAACCGGCACGCAAGGCGTAAGCTACACAACCGGCGTTCCGGCAATGATTGGCGCCCTGCTGTTTATGAAAGGCGTTTGGCGCAAACCGGGCGTTTATAACGTCGAAGAGTTTGACCCCGATCCGTTTATGGAACAACTGAACCGGCAAGGATTGCCCTGGTACGAAATTTTTAATAACAATCTGGAAGTATAACCCGGAAACGGTAATTACCTGAACTAAATTAATTACAATCATGAGCGAAAAAGAACAAAACACAGCAACAAAAACAGCCTCCAACGCAGAAAAACTGAAAGCCCTGCGGGCGGCAACAGACAAAATTGAAAAAAACTTCGGCAAAGGATCCATTATGAAAATGGGCGACAATGCCGTAGAAGAAGTAATGGTGATTCCCTCCGGGTCGGTAGGTCTCAACGCCGCTTTAGGCGTCGGCGGTTATCCGCGGGGAAGAGTCATCGAAATTTACGGCCCCGAATCGTCCGGTAAAACGACCCTGGCGATTCACGCCATCGCCGAAGCGCAAAAAGCCGGCGGTATTGCCGCTTTCATCGACGCAGAACATGCGTTCGACCGTTTCTACGCAGAGAAATTAGGCGTGGACGTCGAAAACCTCTGGATTTCCCAACCCGACTCCGGCGAACAGGCGTTGGAAATTACCGAACAGTTGATTCGTTCGTCGGCCATCGATATCATCGTTATCGACTCGGTAGCCGCCTTAACGCCTAAAGCCGAGTTGGAAGGCGAAATGGGCGATTCCAAAATGGGGTTGCAAGCCCGTTTGATGTCGCAGGCTTTGAGGAAACTGACGGCCGCCATCAACAAAACGAATACCACTTGCATCTTCATCAATCAGTTGCGCGAAAAAATCGGCGTCATGTTCGGAAATCCTGAAACGACCACCGGCGGAAATGCGCTGAAATTCTACGCCTCCGTCCGATTAGACATCCGGAAAAGCTCGCCCATCAAAGACGGCGACGAAGTGAAGGGGAACCAAACCAAAGTAAAAGTGGTGAAAAACAAAGTAGCGCCTCCCTTCCGCAAAGCCGAATTTGACATTATGTTCGGCGAAGGCATCTCCAAAGTCGGCGAATTGGTGGACTTGGGCGCCGAACTGGAAATCATCAAGAAAAGCGGCAGCTGGTACAGTTACAGCGATACAAAAATCGGACAAGGCCGCGAAGCCGCCAAAGATTGCCTGCGCGACAATCCCGAACTGGCCGAAGAAATCGAAGCAAAAATCATGATCGCACTGAAAAAGAAATAGATGAACGCTTTCTCCGAAAAAAACATCTATAACACCGGCAAGACCGGCGCCATCGAAGTAATCTGCGGATCGATGTTTTCGGGCAAAACCGAAGAACTGATCCGCCGGATGCGCCGGGCGCAATTTGCCAAACAAAAAGTGGAAATCTTCAAACCGGCTATGGACGTCCGCTATTCGGAAGAAAACGTGGTTTCCCACGACCAAAACGCTATTCCCAGCACGCCGGTCGAAAGTTCGGGAAATATCCTCCTTTTATCGGGAGACAGGGATGTGGTAGGCATCGACGAAGCCCAGTTTTTCGACGAGGGACTGGTGGATGTCTGCAACCGGTTAGCCAATCAAGGCGTTCGGGTGATTGTCGCCGGCTTGGACATGGATTTCAAAGGAAACCCTTTCGGGCCGATCCCCAAATTGTGCGCCATTGCCGACGATGTAACCAAAGTACACGCCATCTGCGTCGAATGTGGAAAACTTGCGGGATACTCCCACCGCTTAGTCAAAGACGACAAATTAGTCTTGCTGGGGGAAAAAGACGAATATCAGCCGTTATGCCGGGAATGTTACGCCCGACACTCCGTTTGATAAGGGTTTATTAGCAATAAATTATCATAATAAGAAGATAGTATGACCAAACAGGAAACACAGGATTTTTTCGATACATTGTCCCGTTCCTTCCAACAAAAAAAAGGAAAACAGGCATTCGACCTCTTAAACGCCTTGCTCTTAAAGCTCCAAAACTGGCAGTTACAAGAAAAACTCCAATCCCTGGAAGAAACTTACAAAACGATGCTTCGTTATGTGATGGACAATATTCAGGATCCCGGCCGGGAAACAGTATATGCCAATCTGGTTCGCTCCCTTTATCAAATAGCCGATACGGCCATTTTCCAGATAAAAACCGCCAACGACAATTCGCTGTTCTACGAACGGAAAAGAGCCTATCGCTTTTATGTTCAAGAAACTGCGGACGAACTCATTGCCGCTTTGGAAGACAAAATCGGCCAGATAGCCCTCCTGAGTCTTTCGGAAGAAGACGACCATCCCCGATGGAAAGACCTGAATTTCCAAAAAGAAATCATCGTTCGGAAACTGTTTTACAACATCTGGTCCAGCGATCCCTGGACGAGCGATGAAAAAACCCGATGGGCCGACCTGTTGGCCTCCCAACCCGACGAAGAAAATCTCCCCTGTCTGATAGTTACCGGATTGACATTAAACCTTCTGGAAGTCTTCGACGAACGAAAAGTCCTGCTGCTGTTCGAAGCCGCCCAAAGTCGAAACGAAGACGTCCGCGAACGGGCGTTCACGGGAATTATCCTGTTCCTCCGGAAATACGACTACCGGCTGCCGGTCTATCCGACGATTATAGAAAGCCTCAACCAGTGGGCCGAAGATCCGAAACGGATTCGGAAAATCCGCCACATCCTCCTGCAATTCATCTTGAGCCGGGAAACCGAAAAAATCACCCGGAAAATCAATTCCGAACTGATTCCCGAATTGATGAAAAAAATAGGCTCCAGAGACAACCGGCAAATGAAACTCTCGGACTGGATGGCCGACGCCGGACTGGACGAAAAAAACCCTGAATGGCAAACACTTATCGAAAATTCCGGCTTGCAGGATCAGTTCCGGGAACTTTCCGAATTGCAAATGGAAGGCGCCGACGTGATGCACTCCTCGTTCATCCACCTCAAAAATTATCCTTTTTTCAACGAACCGAGCAACTGGTTCATCCCTTTCGACGTCCCCGGCGGAGGAATCGAAGACAAGGAACTGGCGCGGCTGGCCGAAGTGCTGACCTCTTCCACCCTGTTGTGCAATTCGGATAAATATTCGTTCTACCTGAGCATTTCGCAAATGCCGGAAACCTACCGCAAAACGATGATCGAACAATTCTCGACCGAATCGGACGCCGCCAACGAAATCCGGCAGGAAGAA
>JAITAH010000301.1 GCA_031284225.1 Dysgonamonadaceae bacterium
CTAAGCCATTCTGATTATTTGCCGCTCCTTCAGTCACGTTTGTTTCATTTACCAGTGTTCCGTCAAATGCGAAATTACCGGTAAGAGTAGCAGTTATACCGTTGTTGGCAATACTGCCGCTTATCCGGTTTGCTGTAGTTCCACTAATAGAAGGACTCACAACCGCACAGTTGCTGATAGTAAGACTTCCTGCCCTGCTGCTTCCTCCTGTACTTGCTTCGCCGCTAATACCTCCGGCTATATTACTGCCATTGCTTGCTTCTATGGAAGCGAGAACATAACTGTTGCGGACAGTTGTTGCGAACTTGTTACCGTTCGATCGTGCAATGATACCTCCGGCAACCGATCCGGATTTAATGGAACCGGTAACGTAACAATTGTTTACCTCTACCTTTGTCCAGTTATTATATCCCACAATTCCTCCTGCAAAAACATTAGGTTCGGTCGCTGTCACTTCAATCTCTCCGGCGAAACAGCAGTTTTCAAGCAGAACGCCGGGACTTTCAACTTGACCGGCAATACCTCCTGCGCGATACAGCGCCTTCACGATTCCTTTTATTCCTAAATTGCGAATGGTTGCTCCTGTTACTTTCCCGAAAAACCCGACTCCTGTATTAACGTCTGCCGAGCTATTAATTTGTAAGTTGGAAATAATCTTTCCATTCCCATCAAACGTACCTGTAAAATTGGTGACTGGTTCCCATTGCGACGTCAACGGAATATCGTTTCCTAATCTAAAATAAGCGGCAGCATTGGTTCGTATCATGTTCAATTCTGCCTCACTGGTAAGAATGAAAGGGGCGTCTGCCGTTCCTTTTCCTTCACCGCTAAAATCGGTAAAAGAAGCGTTCAAGGTATAACTATCTTTTTCAGGTGTGAATGTAAATGTAGCAGCATTATCACCTGCGGTTAATTCATCCGTTTTATCTACTCCGTCAATCGTAAAAGAGGCGATCCGGTATCCGGCATTCGGCGTAACGGTAACAGTTACGGAAGAGCCGATAAACGCATTGACCGGGTCAACGTTGATTGCACCGTTGATCTGTGTGGGAATAGTGAATGTTACATAATCATCCAAATATTCGGGACAAGTTTTCGGCTGATTCTCAGAAGACAGGTTTTTCAATACAGGAAAAGGATAGTTGTCGTTCCCCATTTTCCATGTATCCGTAAAATCCCAGTCAAGAGGAGAATCCGAATAAGTCGTTGGTGTTTTCAGTTCAACTTTGGTTTTATTCAAGCCGTGTTGATTGTTTTCCGTGCCGGTTGAAATGGTACTTCCGCTTCCATTATTACTGATGATTGTTCCGGCGAAAGCATAATTATTGCTGAGGGTAGTCGCTCCTTTTATATAGCCGTGAATTCGCCCGGCATTTCCGCTATTTCCTCCGGCAATAGTTGCACACATAGAAGTACAATTGCTTATATTTAAACTGCTGCTGGCTCCGGTATTGTTGTAAGAAAAATTGGCGAAAACTCCGCCGGCAGTAGCTCCTGTTCCACTATTAGCGGTAATATTTCCGGCTACATAACATTTGCCAATGATAATATTCACGGTTGTATTAGCGTTGCAGTAAAATCCGCCTATAATTCCGGCAACAGCATCCGTTGAAGTAACGTTCCCATTGAAATAGCAATTTTGAATGTTTATTTGCATCGTTCCGGCGTTGGAGCTTCCTCCAAGGAATCCGCCTGTGCGGGCGCCTGTGCCGCTCACATTCCCGATTACACAGGAATTACTGATGCTCAGGTTTCCACTTGCTTTTCCAACTATAGCACCTGTAAGCGCCCCCTTCACCCCTTCGCTGGTGGTTGTTATACCTAAATTGGTAATCGTACCCGACGCTTGGGCAAACAGACCTGTGTTATCAGCGGTAGAATTGATTTGCAAACCGGTAATAAAGTGTCCTTTGCCATCCAATGTCCCGGAAAAAGAAGCTATCGGCGTCCAATCTCCCGTCAGTGGAATGTCTGTTCCCAGTTCATAATAAGCAGCAGGGGCAGTCGCTATTTCGATCAACTGTGCAGGCGTAGTGATAATGTAAGCATTACCCGGAACGCCTGCACCGCTTCCGGTAAACGCTTTTGCCGGCAATATCCCAATAATGGCTAATAGCGCAAAGCATAGCATTTTCAAAAAAATCTTTTTCATGATATTGTCTTTTTTACGGATTAACAATCTCTATCGTCCATGTATTTTTCACGGTTTTGCCCGGCGATTCGATTTCGACCGTGCGTGGCTGTGAAAAATCCTGAATCTGACCGCCCAATGGATTGATAATGGTTGCGCCCGACGAAATGGTAAGCGTAACTTTCAATTGAGTAAGATCTTCCGTTGTTGTGAGAGTTGCTACAAACGTTTTTGTTTCGTTGTCAGTAACAACAGTTGAAGCCAGGGTTTTAAGTGGATTACCATTTGTATATTCACTGTCGCCTTCTTTAGAAGCGCGATATACATTTACTCCGGTAATTAGTGCCGTATCGTAATCTTCGGGAATTTCTATCTCTACTTTTTCCATACAACTTGCCAAAGTGCAAATCAAAAGCAGAAAGCCGTATTTTAATATTCTCTTATTCATAATTCTTAATTTTTTAATTTCTAATTCTTAATTGTTTACCATCCCGTATTATCCGGCAAAAGTTTCGGATTTCTACCGGCTATAGCATCGGGTATGGGCATCAGGTAGTTTTTCGGGTCTTCGAACGATTTGGGAGTGAGCAAAACGCGATTGTAAGTGGTAATTACTTTAGCATCCGACTGTCCATTGTTTTCCGCACTGTAGGTTATATCTATTCCGTACACATCCTGTCCGATGATTTCGGGTCCTTTTCGCCAGCGCATAATATCGAAATAGCGTTTGTTTTCAAAACAGAGTTCGATATGGCGTTCGTTGCGGATTTGAGTTTGTAGTGCGGGATAATCCAAGCCGGACAAAGCTCGTAAACCGCCACGGTCGCGCACAGCATTCAGCGCATCGTAAATGCTTTGGTCGGCATTTCGGTCGTATTCGAGTTTGGCTTCGGCATAAGTGAGCAAAATCTCGGCATAGCGAAGTACAATTAAATTCTGGTCTGCGCCTTCCCATGGAGCATAGCGACAAGGAGTTCCGCCACGTTTCGAGGGATCGATCAGTTTTCGCAGATAATATCCGGTATCGCCGTAGTTGGCCGTTCCACGTTTTTGCGGATTTGTCGGAAACTGATACTGTGGCCTTGTCGGGTGTTTTACAACCAGATTGGTTGAGGTATATAGAGTATCGCCGCGCCATGGACATCCATTGTAGAGTATGGAAGCATAAAAACGCGGTTCACGGTTTTCGTAGGGATTTGCGGCATGTTGGGGATTGTTCCAGTCAAACGGGCTACCGTCGGCCATGCGGAAAGCATCCACCAAATTTTGTGTCGGATTGTTGTTTCCCCATCCACCATACGATCCGTCGGTGTTTTCGGCATAACTGCCCGGATGTGAAATACCCATCAAGTCGTGTCCGCGCCGTTCACTTGATTCCCATGACTGGGGGAATTTGTCGGTAAATTGGATATCGAAAATCACTTCTTCGTTGTATTCGTTAGCGGCATAAAACAAATCCTGGAAAGCCTGTGTTTTATCGGCTGCATTTTTCCCAAAGAGATTGTATTTTCCAACCAGCATATTACGGTCGGTAATTCCGAATTTTTCTATCGTTTCGTCACTTGCTTTTGTGCCGGTAATGAAAAGGTCGGCAATTTCGTACGATAAACGGTAATATTCTTTCGGATCGAAAGGCAAAGTTGAAAGATCTTCAACATGAGGCATTACTCCGGCTAAATGCAAGTAAGCGGTAGATAACATTCCGAGTGCTGCGCCTTTGGTGGCTCGTCCAAGTTCGGAATTAGGAATATTGACCGGAAGTCGTTTTGCGGCATTTTCGAAATCGCTTATAAAAAAGTTTACTACATCTATTTCCTTGTCGCGGGCATTAAAAATGTCTTCTTCGTGGCGGTTTTGCGCATGGTCGATAATCGGCGTTTTACCATAAAAACGAAACAGTTCGTAGTAGAGCATCGCCCGCCAAAAATACATATCGCCCAGGTAGCGTTCTTTAAATTCCGTACCTAAAACGGTGGTTTCATTCAGGTTGTCGATAGCTGTGTTTACCTTGCGGATATTGGTGTAACAATCCGTCCACCGGTTAAGGGCGTCCATACTGCTTGATTTGTTCCACTGCGTATAGTTATACAACCTGCCGGAGTGATACCACAGGTCGCCGGTCATAAAACAATCAAAAATAGCGCGTGCGCCACCGATATTGTCACGGTTATTACGACTGCTCCAAATATACAACGGGCCATTGATGGAGTTGTACACGTCATTTATATATTGCTTGATAGCATTGGGACTGCTCCATATTCCATCGTCGGAAATACGGTCGTTGGGCGTAATGTCCAGGAAATCGCTGCAAGCCGAAACGAACAACACCCCAAGTATTACTGATATTAATTTAAATCTTTTCATTTTCTTAATTGTTAATTTTTAATTCCTAAAACGTTGCCGTGATTCCAACGGTAGAAATAAACTGTTGTGGGTAAGCCGAAAATTTTTGCGATTCGGGATCAAAATCTTTTGACGCCCGGGTAAATATAGTCCACACATTGTAGAAATTGGCGTTGATACGGAGATTTTGCATACCCATTTTTTTAGCATACTCCGGTTTCAGTGTATATCCCAAATCAACGGATTTGAGTTTCACGTACGACGAATTGATGACCCAAAAATCGGAAATTACGTAATTCATGGCAAATTCGGTCGAACGCAGGCGGGGATATTTTGCATTGGGATCCGGATTATCCACAGTCCACGAATTGTAGTGGTCTATCCGGGCTTTATTATCGGCAAATGGGCGGCGTACACCGCGGTCGGCTGTTCCCAAATAGTAATTGGAACGTCCGGTACCTTGGAAGAACAAAGTTAAATCGAATCCTTTCCATTCGGTACGCAAGTTGTATCCCCACATAATTTCGGGAATCATGGAACGACCGATGTGCACAATATCTTCGCTGTCAATTTTTCCGTCGCCATTTTGATCAATGTATTTAATGTCGCCCGAAAGTGTGCCGGTCGCTTGATACGCCCAATTTTTTATTTCTTCTTCATCGGCAAAAAGCCCGGCCGACTGGTAGCCCCAAAGTTGTCCGTTTGAAAGTCCTGTCTGCCGACGGCGCGGATTGTAAAGCGACGCTTTATTTTCATTAGCCTTAATGGTTTGATGACGTGTGTATGTAAAGACAAAAGAATTGTTAAGCGTGAAATCTTTTGTTATTTTGGTACGGTTACTCAATGTAATATCAATACCGTGCCGACCATCGATTCCATAATTTTCGTCCGATAGGGAAATGCCGTACTCGGCTGTTACTTCGGTTTGCGGGCCAAGTATTATGTCGTTGCGTTTTTCGTGGTAGTAGTCAAATTCCAATCCGAACAGCCCATTCCACATATTGAGATCGAATCCGAAGTCCGATTTCCATACGGTTTGCCACGTGAGTTTGGCATTGGGTTCTTTGTTGGCATAAATTCCCTGTTCGCGCACTTCCGTATCGCCGCTTCCCCAAATGTAACTTTTGTTTACCCCGTAAGTTTGCGTATAATAAAATGCTTCGCCTCCCGGATAACCCGATTTACCATACGAAGCGCGAAGTTTCAGGTTGTTGATTGTTTCCCGGAAAGGCATAAATTCTTCTTCCGAAATTCGCCATCCGAGCGAAAAGGAAGGGAAAAAATCAGTGCGGCGTCCCAGTGCATATTTGTAGGTTGCGTCGTAACGTCCGGCTAGTTCGACCAAATATTTCTGATTGAAGTCGTAACCGATGCGACCTACAATACCATATTGCGCTTCCTGCGACGAGGTTCCGGCCAATCCCCATTTGGTTTGATCGGGCGTTCCGAGCGAAAGTTCGGGAATGTTGAAATCAAATTCCGATTTTGAAGCGAGCAGATTCGTCGCTTTTTGCCAACGCGCCTCAAAAAGCGCAAGAGCGGTAATATGGTGTTTTCCAAATGAGTTGCCATAATTCAGCGCTCCATTGAAGGTGTACCAATCCCATCGTTTATATTCCTGGCTCAGAGACGGTTTTACCGTACCCGATTGATCAATCTGGTCATATTCGCCGGTTACCGGATCCAGGTTATAGTAGATGAGCGGTTTAATCCAGTTTTTCAAGTCTTTGTGCTGCTTGTCGTAGTTGAATGAAACTTTAGCGGAAAGTCCTTTTATAAACGATAATTGCTGCTCAATGGTGAGGTTGGAATTGGAAATGTCATTCATATCGCTGTAGTCTTCACGATGGTAAATGCCTTCATACATACTGATACCGAGCGATTGCTGGAATGCCGGCAAACCGTTGGTGTATCTGTCCACTTCAAAAGGTACGGCGCGGTAAAGGCGTTCCATGATGGTGCTTGCATCCAACCCATCGCGACTTACAATATCTTTCATAAACGAATTGTCAACCGAAATTTTTGTAGTCGGCGTTACTTGAATATCTATATTTGCGCGTCCTGTAAAGCGGTTGTAGTCCTGGGCATGAAACATGCTTCCCTGATATACGTAACCGAACGAGGCAAATACTTTGATTCTGTCGGTTCCTCCCGTAACGGAAATATTGTGTTTGGTTGCATTGGAAACTCCCATGTAATTTCCGATCCAATCAGTGTCCGGATAGCGGTTGGGGTCGGAACCGTCGCGATAAAGTGCAATTTCGTCCGCCGGCGTCATTTGTCCGGGCAGTCCGTCCATTTCGTAAGCTTTGTTGCGAAACTCAAAATAATCTGCAGAACCCATAAATTCGGGGTGGTTTATCGGTTTTTGCCAACTTACATTCCCTGTGTAAGTTGCTGAAAAGTTTCCGGCAGCGCCCCGTTTTGTCGTAATCAGGATAACGCCGTTTGCGCCTTTTAAACCGTAAGGCGCCACAGCCGAAGCATCCTTTAAAACCGATACCGATTCGATGTCTTCGGTATCAATGCGGTCGCCGGGACGTTCAACGCCATCCACAAGTATGAGCGGCTGTGAACCGCGGACATAAATGGTGGCTGCATCAGCGCCCGGAGCTGCGCTTTCCTGAAAAGTAATAACACCCGACACCTGACCTCCAATACCGGTAGAAAGACGCGGATTAGGCAATGCGGCAATTTTATCGCCTTTAATTTGTGCCACCGCCGAAGTCATCGTTGCACGCTTTTGAGTGCCATAGCCTACTACAATAACTTCGTTCAGCGTTTGAAGATTTTCTTCCAATACTGCGTGTACCGGACTGCCTGCTTTTGCTTTCAGAGTTGTTGTCGTGTAGCCAATGTACGAAATTTCGATGGTTTGCTCAGCGGCAGAAGAAACCTGCAAACTGAAGTTCCCCTCTACATCGCTGATTGTCACCGATTTGCTTCCTTGTACAACAACAACGGCTCCAATAATGGCTTCTCCCTTTGAGTCTGTTACTGTTCCTGTGATTTTGTAATCCTGTGCCGCCGCACTCGAAATACATAACAAGCATGAAAACAGCAAAAAGAATACAATTGTCTTTGTTTTTTGTAGCAAATGTTTTTGCATAATTATTAAATTTAATAAATAAAAAATTGGTAAGCAAAAGTATGAAAACCATGAAAGAAAATGATGCCCTTTTTTGCCAAATATGGACACAAGAAAAGTATAAACAGGGAAAATACAATTTTGGCGCAAATG
>JAITAH010000305.1 GCA_031284225.1 Dysgonamonadaceae bacterium
AAGTTAAGCCCGGATACGCCGATGGTACTGCAGTTGTGTGGGAGAGTAGGTCGCCGCCTTGCTTTTGAAGGACTCGCGGAAGTTAATCATTGCTTCCGCGAGTCCTTGTCTTTTTAAAGGTTTAAAATGGGTGATTTGATTTCCCCTGTTATTATATAATTCCTCGCATCCTGTCTTCAAAGGCGGCCAAAGCGGCTTTCGCCCCTTCTCCCATAGAAATAATGATTTGCTTGTAGGGAACGGTTGTAACATCCCCGGCCGCATAGACGCCTGGTTGATTAGTCCGGC
The DNA here is from genome assembly GCA_031284225.1 of Dysgonamonadaceae bacterium. The sequence goes on from JAITAH010000305.1 coordinate 289, forward strand.
AATGACCGTCGATCTCGACTTCTCCGTAACGATTTACAGCGACGACGTCTTGAAAGACGGAACTGTTAGCCGCCAAACCTATTTGGACAAATACTCCGTCTAATTCGACGATTCGTTCTTCCTGTGTGTTCCGGTCTTTGATGCGGAGGCTGGTTACTTTTTCGCCATTGCCGATTATTTCCAGAGTTTGGGACGATTTGAAAATTTCCACGTTCGGCAAGGTCTTTACTTTTTCCTGAAGTACTTGGTCGGCTTTCAGATCGTCAAGAAATTCAAAAACGGTAACTTTTTGACAGATACCGGCCAGGTCGATAGCCGCTTCGACGCCCGAATTGCCTCCGCCTATGACTGCCACGCGCTTGTTTATATAAAACGGGCCGTCGCAATGAGGACAAAAAGCTACTCCCCGCCCGATGTATTCGGCTTCGCCCGGCACATTGAGCCGGCGCCAGCTTGCTCCGGTAGCGATGATCACTGCGGGAGTAATCAATTGCTCGCCGCCTTTAACAAAGACGGTTTTCTCCGTTTCATGGATTTCAATTTTTTCTACCCGGCGGTAGTCAAACAGGTCGATCGGGTAATTCTGAATATGAAGTTTCAGATTGGCGGCTAATTGTGCGCCTGTCGTTTTCGGAACCGAAATAACATTTTCAATATCCACCGTTTCGTTCACTTGTCCGCCGGCGCGTTCGGCGACTACGGCGACTTTCAAGCCTTTCCGTGCGGAATAAATGGCGGCGGCGCTTCCTGCAGGACCTCCTCCGACGATTACTACATCGTAATGGCGCACGGAAGGATCCGTTTTTCCCGAATCGGCGCCGTATTTCTCTTCCAATTTGCTTAATAAATCTCCCAAAGTCGCTTTTCCGCTGTGAAGCAGTTTTCCATCGGCAAAAACGGCCGGTACGCCTTGTATTTTCAGGCTTTCCACTTCTTCGCGATTGATAGCTCCGTCCACCATTTCATGGGAAATCCGGTCGTTCAGGAAGGCGGTCAGATTGAGCGATTGAACCACATCCGGACAATTGGTACAGGTCAGAGAAACGTAAGTCGTCAGGGAAATCGGTCCTTTCAACGCTTGAATGCGGTTGCGGATAGCTTCGTCCGGAAGATTTTTGCCTTGGCCGTCGCTATTGAGGATAGCCAGCAATAAAGACGTAAATTCATGCCCATTGGGAACGCCCCGGAATTTAATTCCCGTGTTTTTCTCATTTTTTAATAATGAAAATTCCAGACCGTCGCCCGCTTGCAGTTGGCAGGTGATTTTGTCGGAAGAAGCCGCCACATCGTTTAATAATTCCAGCAATTCGTTCCGGCTTTCGTGGTGTGGCGAAACGGTAATACTTAGCGTATAATTCGCCTGTAAAGTGGCGAAAATGGATTTCAATTGTTCTTTAAGCGCTGAATCTAACATGATTTGTTTTGTTACTTTATTTTACAGAATTATTCTCTTTTTAAGCCTGTTCGCCATTGTGAGTTCTCGCAATGACGAACAGAATCCTTTTGGGTACGGCTTCTTTGTTAAAAAACCGGCGTTAAGCGTTTACAGTTTTCCCACTAAATCGATGCTGGGTTTGAGCGTTTCCGCGCCTTTATGCCATTTAGCGGGACAAACTTCGTCGGGATGAGCGGCGATAAATTGCGCAGCTTCCACTTTCCGGAGCAGTTCGTCGGCATTCCGTCCGATGCCATTGTCCTGAATTTCAGCAATTTTTATTTTTCCTTCGGGATTGACGACGAAAGTGCCGCGATAGGCCATGCCGTCTTCTTCGATGTAAACGCCGAAAGCGCGGCTCAAGGCGCCGGTCGGGTCGGCCAGCATGGGATATTGGATTTTACGGATGCTTTCGGAAGCATCGTGCCAGGCCTTGTGTACGAAATGCGAATCGGCGCTTACGGAGTAAACCTCTACGCCGGCTTCTTTGAACCGGGCGTATTTTTCCGCCATATCCACTAATTCGGTCGGACAGACAAAAGTAAAATCGGCCGGATAGAAGAAAAAGATCGCCCACTTTCCTAAAACATCGCTACTGCTTACGGTTTTGAAATTTCCGTTGTGATACGCCTGAACCTTAAATTCCGGCAACTGAGAATTAATAATTGTTTGCATAATACTTTATTTTATGATGAATATTGATGCAAAATTAGGCAAGTTTGTCAGACAAGTCAAACTGATAAATTCTATGTTTGCATAGAAAGAATTTATGAAACAATTAAATTTTGTATTCCGAAAATTTATACGTAAATTTGTGGTTCAAAACGGGTAGTTGAATCAAAATAGTTAAATTAATATATAAATCAACATATAAAACAAAGAGTACGATATGAAATTCGTTGTATCCAGTAATTTGTTATTGAGCCACTTGCAGACAGTGGGCCGGGTAATCGCTTCTAAAAATACGATCCCTATTTTAGATTGTTTTTTGTTTGAACTTCACGGAAATCGGCTGACTATTACAGCTGCCGACAGCGAAACGCGAATGATAACGACGATTGAAGTCAGTGAAGCCGACAAGGAAGGCACTTTTGCCGTTCCGTCTAAAAACCTGTTGGAGGCGTTGAAAGAACTTCCGGAACAACCGGTAGTATTTGAAATCAACGATTTGAGCCTCGAAATGTTGATATCCTACGAAAACGGTAAATACAATTTTGTGGCGCAACGCGGCGACGAATATCCGCAATCGAAGCCTTTACGCGACGATGCGGCACGCTTAACGCTCAAAGCCGCCGATTTATTGATCGGCATTTCGCATACGATTTTTGCCAGTGGCGAAGACGAACTCCGTCCGGTGATGAACGGCGTATTTTTCGATATCAGCCCCGAAAATATTACTTTTGTTGCATCCGACGGGCATAAATTGGTTCGTTTCAAGAACTTGACCGTAACGGGCAATGAAGCGGCCGCTTTTATCCTTCCGAAAAAGCCGGCCAACTTGCTGAAAACCATTCTTCCACGGGAAGAAGGCGAGGTGGTTATCGGGTTCGACGCCAACAATGCGTATATTACTATGGCGCATTTCGTAGTGGTCTGCCGTTTGATCGAAGGCCGATATCCCAACTACAACGGCGTGATTCCGATGAATAATCCTTATAAGGTAACGGTCGATCGCTTGAGTTTCGTTAACGCTCTGAAACGGGTAACGGTATTTGCCGATCCGGGCACGAGCTTGATTCGCCTGAGCTTTTCGCACGACAGCATTTTTATTTCGGCACAGGATATTAATTTTTCCACGTCGGCCGAAGAAACGCTCGCCTGTCTGTACGACGGCGTGCCGATGAATATCGGTTTTAAGGGAATTTATCTGATTGAAATCTTGAACAATATCCTGGCGGAAGAAGTGGCGCTCGAATTGGCCGATCCTTCCCGCGCCGGTTTGATTTTACCCTCGGAAAATGCAGAAGGCGAAGATTTGTTGATGCTGCTAATGCCTATGATGCTGAACGAATGAAACTGAATTTACGAAATCCGCTCGTCTTTTTCGACCTTGAAACCACGGGTATCAACATTGTTTCCGACCGGATTGTTGAAATATCGTATTTGAAAATTCACCCCAATGGCGAAGAAGAATGTCGGACACGCCGGATCAATCCGGAGATACCCATTCCTCCGCAGGCGACGGAAATTCACGGCATTCGGGACGAAGACGTAAAAGATGCGCCGACCTTCAAATCCATTGCCAAATCGCTGGTCTCGCAAATCGAAGGTTGCGATTTGGCGGGTTATAATTCCAACCGTTTCGATATTCCGTTGCTGGCGGAAGAGTTTCTGCGTGCAGAGGTGGATATCGACCTGATGAAGCGAAAATTTGTGGATGTTCAAACGATTTTCCACAAAAAAGAGCAACGGACATTGGAAGCGGCTTATAAGTTTTACTGCGAAAGAGCGCTGGAAAATGCGCATACGGCCGAAGCCGATACAAGAGCTACGTATGAGATCCTGCAAGCCCAATTGGATCGTTATTCCGATTTGAAAAATGATATTTCATTCTTGTCCGACTATTCCGCCTTCGGTAATAATGTCGATTTTGCCGGCCGGGTAGTGTATAACGAGAAAATGCAGGAAATCATCAATTTCGGAAAGTACAAGGGGCGTCTCGTTGAAGAGGTTCTTCGCGAAGACCCCGGCTACTACGGATGGATTATCCAGGGAGATTTTCCTTTGTACACCAAAAAGGTGTTTACTGCCATTAAGTTGCGATCGGCGTTTAATAAATAAAAAACTGTGCCGGGCGAAAGGAGCTTGCGAGCGTTGGAGGGAATGCAGGCGAGCTTTTTAGAGGGTTAAATTAAAAAACAAACAAGGAAGATAATAGATATCTGCCTTCAATTCAATTGTAAAAAAGATTATAGCAATTGTAATCGTTTAGGTTCATCTGGTAGGTGGTAGGAATAGTTTTGGAAAAGCCCCAAGTTTGTTGGATTTCTCTTTTTAATCAATTATAATTTTCTAATTTGCAAATTGCTCTTTAAAGATATTATCTATTTCATCCACGTAAATTGTATCTTTACCATACAATTCTTCAATCTTCCGTTTGTTATTTATCGACAAGCTTCTCAAATCCAACATCATTCCTTTATTCAAATCGTTTGGCTCGAATTTTTGTAAGCCGTTGCCGTATTCACGAGCATTGTCTTCAAAAATGTGTCGGGCTGTATCTGTCAGCAAATAAGCGAAAAGCAAATCAATGCTAACCTCTGAGAAGAATATACTTGTTTGCGGATAAATACAATGAAAAGTTGTGAGATTTGAAATATGGGCTTCGTTTCTGACGAACCGCAAACCGTTACGGTTGAAAACCGAAACCCAAATGGGTGCAGTGGGGCGTTTTTCCAATGAATACCAGGGATTTCGACTTGCAGTTAAGAATTTTTTATCAATTTTTTCTACCTCGCCTTGTCGTAAATAATTGAGTACATTTTCATCGTTTGAATTTACGGCATTGAGTAAATAAACACTTTTACCCTGCTGTCTGAGTTCTTCAAAATCGGAAGTTGTAAAGTGATTTCCTTTCACATCCACTGAATGACAAATACAAGGTAAGAGATATTTTTCGTCAATCTTGTATTTGTACGCTTTCGCAAGATTGAACGTAAAATAATCATTTGCACCTGTGGCAATGCCTCTTACTACTTTTGCATAAGTCGAAAACGGTACAAGATTTTTGAAATTTTGTCCATTTTGCTGTTGATAATATGCTTTCCACTTGATTTCAGGATTGAGTTCTGAAAAAGAAAATGTTTTTGAATGGTCTGATAATTTGGGGTAATTTTGAATTGTATTTTCTATCTCATGCAATTCGTTAATTGACTGAATATTTGTGAATTGTACCTTGTCGGTTTTATGATCGTTGGCACAAAGAACAATACAGGCGGTGGTCAAAGCGTCATCAAATACATTTTCTTCAAAATTAAACACAATAATATGTCGTAGCATTCCTGTTTTGAGCAAATGCTGTTTGACTAATCTTCCGTAATCGGAGTTTAGAAATTCCGAAGGTACAATATATGCACATCGTCCGTTAGGTTTTAATTGGTGGATAGATTTCAGCAAAAACAAAGTGTAAAGATTGGTAAAGCCGTTTAATTTGCATTTCAATTGTTTTTCAATCTCTATTAAAATGTTTTTATTATCATAATCATGAAATTTGAAATAGGGTGGATTGCAAATAATTCCGTCATATTTGTTGTCCCAATCGTTGTACATATAATCTTCCAACAAAAGATTAGCATTTTCGCCAAATGCCTTTTTTGCCTGGTCAAAAATAATATTATCAACTTCAAATCCTTTGATTTGCACATCGTTTTTCTTTGCGAGCAATGCTCTTGAAAAAATCCCCAAGCCTAATGCAGGTTCTAAAACAGTTTGCAGAGTTTCGCTATCCAACAACCATTTTGCCATCAATTCAGCAAGAGCAACAGGTGTAAAAAACTGGGCAAATTTTTTACGGTGTTCTAATGAAACTTGCTTTGTATAAGCAATTTCAGGTGAATTGTTGACATTATGATTGTTGTCGGAATTCATATTAAAAATTGCCTTTAATTCCTAAAATGTTTGTCAAATTATTAATGTCAAGATAAGCAGTTCCGCCTTTGAAAGTTACATAAAACAACAATCGTCCTCTGTCCATTTCTTTGCGAACACTTTCGTGGTTTGGTTCATCCACTTTGTATGCAATTGCTATCCCTGACTTGGAATTGATTTTAATAGTAGTTTTGTTCTGATTTTTTGTGTCGGATTCAACTGAAAAAATAACACCATCGTTGTCGGGATTGGAAATGATTTGCAGGATTTGTTCAAATGGAATACCGTAAACCTTATCGAAAAATACTTGAAAATAGAAATGCGGAACATTAAAAGTTTCAATCCATTTATAAACCACCTTAATATCTTCCACTTTCGGCGTAATAGAAAGATAATCACGCTTTTGAATTTCCTTAATTGCAGATTTTAGTTGCTTAAAAAGTTCGTTGAGTTGTATTAAACGCTCACTGGAACGCCAGCCCGGCACCTTGAACCCGACAACATTTAGCGTTTTAATAGTAATTCCATTCAACAGGTCAATATAATTTTCCCGCAGCGGATGGGCGAGTATGTCTTTATATTCAGCAAGTATTTTGTCTTTAGTTTCTAACGCAATTTTGGTGAATTTTTCCGTTCTGATTTGCATAGCTTCTTCATAACGATCAATCAAAAAAGTACTGGAACGAACTTCTATACCTGCAATTGCTTTTTTAACATATTCGGTAATTTGTTCATGTGGAGTGTGGCTAATGTCAAAGCCTAACTTCTCTTGAAAATCCGCTTTCTTGAAAATCAATAGATCGGGGCGTTTTCCAATCGTATCTAATTCGTTTTGAAACTCTTGAAAGAAAGTATCAAATCCTTCTTCACCTGCAATCAAATCATCGGACTTTCCATATTTTACAGCAACATAGTTATTTGAGTTTTCGTTAATTGCACGTGTAATAAGATTTTCTGCCCAATCGCCTTGTTCTTTGTTAGTTATAAAATTGGAAGAGGCTTGTGTTGGTGTGCGAGTAAGGTCGCGTGGTTGCGAAAAATTAACCAGCCCCTCAGGTACTCCTTTTGTTAATTCTCTGACTTTTTCAAAATAGGTCATAGCCATTTTATCTTACTTTTTGACTTTAAATACTCAACTTATACCGAATCATTTTCCGAACGCGTTATGTAAAAGAGCAGATATCATTCATTATTCCAAAATCTGTAACCGATGGCGCAATTCCCGTATTTCGTCCTGTAACGCTTGCATTCGTTGGAGCAAATGACGAATGGCGTCGATGCCTTCCATGTTGATGGATAAATCGTAATACATGCGGGCGTAACGTTCCAACTCGGATAACTCGTCGGAAAGCAGGCACCGTTCGTTTTCAATTTCCTGTGTGTGAATCAATCCGTTTTCTTCCAGCAAAGCAATAAATTGCGGGTCGATCTGCGAATATTGGATGTATTCTTTGACGATGATATATTCTGTGTCCATGGCGCCGGTTTATTTAGATTGTTGAATTTCCTGAAATAATTGCCGTTGTTTTTCCGTAAGATGAGTCGGAATCTGTACCTGATAGCTTACGATTAAATCGCCGAATTGCCCGTCTTTTTTATAAATGGGGAACCCTTTGCCTTTCAAACGCGCCTTGTCGTTGGGTTGTGTACCCGCAGGCACTTTCATTTTTACTTGTCCGTCCAAGGTCTGAATCAGGAGTTCGCCGCCCAAAACCGCCGTGCATAAATCGACGTTTACATGAATAAACAAGTCATTTCCCTGTCGTTTGAAAACCGGGTCCGGTTGAATGATAAATGTAAGATACAAATCGCCGGCCGGCGCGCCGTTCGCTCCCGGTCCTCCCTGTCCTTTGAGCTTGATTTGCTGTTCGTGAGCCACGCCGGCCGGCACTGTGATGCGCAACTTTTTCCCATTGACTTCGATGGTTTGCTGATGGGTTTGTGCCGCTTCCCGCAAAAGGAGGCGCACTTCTCCGGAATAATCCTGCCCTTTGAAGGCGGACGTGCGATTTCCGGCGTGTCGTCCGCCACCGAACAGGTTTTCAAAAAAATCGGAATAACCGCCACCGAATCCGCCGAAATCCTGATACGTATCGTTTCCGCCGCCACTGCCGGAATTGCCGTTTTGTTGCCTGCGAGCCTGTTCAAATTGATCGGCTTGTTTCCAGTTTTCGCCGTATTCGTCGTATTTTTTGCGTTTTTCGGAGTCGCTCAATACTTCGTTGGCCTCATTGATTTCCTGAAATTTCTGATGTGCGGACGAATCATTGGGATTGAGGTCGGGGTGGTATTTCCTCGCCAGTTTGCGGAAGGCTTTCTTCACCTCTTCGGCTGTCGCCGTTTTACCGATACCCAATGTTTTGTAATAATCGATGTATGCCATGATACATTTGGTCTTTTTTCGCGTTCAAATAAATCGCCTTTTCCGGATAAAATACCGGTTGCGGGGCAGGAAGGTTACGCCTGCCGTCCGCAACACTGTTTGTACTTTTTCCCGCTTCCACAAGGACAAGGATCGTTCCGCCCCACCGTCTTTTCCACCCGGATAGGCCCGGTTTTCTGTTGCGCCCGCGTATCGCGTCCGGCCACTTCGCCCTGCACGCGGCGACCTTCGGACAATTCGTCTTTTTGCGTGCGGTAACGGCTGTAATCGGTTTTGCGTACGGGTGCGGCTTCGCGCAATTCCTCTTCGCGGATATAGATTTGTCCGCGCATCAGGATGGAAATCGCTTTTTTATTCATCGTATCGACCATGTTTTTGAACAGGTTGTACGATTCTAATTTATAGATCAGCAAAGGATCTTTGTTTTCGTAGCTGGCGTTCTGTACCGATTGACGCAATTCGTCCATTTCCCGCAAATGTTCTTTCCATGCTTCGTCGATGGAATGGAGCAAAATTGCTTTTTCAAAGGCTTTTAATACTTCTTTGGATTCCGATTCATACGTAGTTTTCAGATTACAACTGATATTATAGATGCGTTTTCCATCGGAAATAGGCACCATAATATTTTCGTATTTGTCGCCTACTTCTTTGTACGCCCGCGCAATATTGGGTTGGGCAATCTGAATCATCCGGTCGCTTTTCCGTTTGAAACTTTCCATCGCGGCGTTGAAAATCGCTTCGGTCAGCGCTTCGGGTTTCATTCCGCGAAATTGTTCTTCGGCAACCGGCGATTCCAAAGCCAGCGTTTTGTACAGTTCAAATTTGAGGCCTTCGTAATCGTTGTTGTCGGAATAAGTTTCGGAAATGGCGTTGGACGTGTCGTAAATCATGTTTAAGATGTCCAAACCGATGCGTTCGCCGATAAGAGCGTGTCGGCGGCGGGTATAAATAACCGACCGTTGATTGTTCATCACATCGTCGTATTCCAACAGGCGTTTACGGATACCGAAGTTGTTTTCTTCCACTTTCTTTTGGGCGCGTTCTACGGATCTGTCCAGCATATTGGCTTGCAACACTTCGCCTTCTTTGAAACCCATTCGATCCATCATGCCGGCAATGCGTTCGGTAGCGAAAAGGCGCATCAAATCGTCTTCGAGCGATACGAAGAAGACCGACGATCCCGGGTCGCCCTGCCGTCCCGCACGACCGCGCAACTGCCTGTCCACCCGGCGGGAATCGTGCCGTTCCGTACCTACGATAGCCAACCCTCCGGCTTCCCGTACAGCCGCCGACAGTTTGATGTCGGTACCACGACCGGCCATGTTGGTAGCAATCGTAACCGTTCCTGTCTGACCGGCTTGCGCTACGATTTCCGCTTCCCGCTGGTGCAATTTGGCGTTCAACACCTGATGGGGGATTTTACGCATGTTCAGCATCCGGCTCAGCAATTCGGAAATTTCGACCGAAGTGGTACCCACCAAAACGGGACGCCCCTGTTCGCGCAACGTGATAATTTCGGTAATGACGGCGTTGTATTTTTCGCGGGCGGTTTTGTAAATCTGGTCGTTCCTGTCGTTACGGGCAATGGGGCGATTGGTCGGGATGACGACCACATCCAATTTGTAGATGTCCCACAATTCGCCGGCTTCCGTTTCGGCCGTACCGGTCATCCCCGCTAATTTGTGATACATGCGGAAATAGTTTTGCAGGGTAATCGTGGCAAAAGTCTGGGTAGCAGCTTCCACTTTGACCCTTTCCTTGGCTTCGATGGCTTGGTGCAGACCGTCGGAATAGCGGCGGCCTTCCATGATGCGGCCGGTTTGTTCGTCCACAATCAATACTTTGTTGTCCAAAACCACGTATTCGTCGTCTTTTTCAAACAAACAGTAGGCTTTTAATAATTGGTTGACGGTATGCACACGTTCCGATTTAACGGCGTAATTCTGCATCAATTCGTCTTTTTTGGCTTGTTTGTCTTCGTCGGAAATCGGTTCGTGTTCGATGTCGGCAACTTGGACGCCGATGTCGGGCAAGACGAAAAATTCGGGATCGTCCGAATTGCCGGTCAGCAAGTCGATACCTTTATCCGTCAGTTCGATGGTATTGTTCTTTTCGTCGATCACGAAATACAGTTCGTCGGTGATGATGTGCATTTCGCGATTTTGCTGTTGCATATAGAACTCTTCGGTTTTCAGCATATTCGCTTTGACGCCCGACTCGCTGAGGAATTTGATGAGCGCCTTGTTTTTCGGCATCCCCTTGTAGGAACGGAAAAGAAGTTTGAAACCTTCTTCGTTCTGTTTCGGGTCGTCCGAACCGATTAATTTCCGGGATTCCGCTAATAAACTGTTTGTCAATTTTCGCTGAACTTCCACGACGTGTTCGACACGGGCGCGATATTCTTCATAAAGTTGATCGTCGCCTTTGGGTACTGGTCCGGAAATGATCAACGGAGTACGAGCGTCGTCGATTAACACGGAGTCCACTTCATCGACAATGGCGTAATTGTGCTTGCGTTGTACCAAGTCTTTCGGACTGATGGCCATGTTGTCGCGCAAATAATCGAAACCAAATTCATTGTTGGTTCCAAACGTGATATCGGCTTCGTAGGCGCGGCGGCGGTCGTCGGAATTGGGTTGGTGTTTGTCGATGCAATCGACCGAAAGGCCGTGGAACATATACAATGGTCCCATCCATTCCGAGTCGCGTTTCGACAGGTAATCATTGACGGTTACTACGTGCACGCCATTGTGCGTCAAAGCATTGAGGAAAACGGGGAGTGTAGCCACCAAAGTTTTCCCTTCGCCGGTTGCCATTTCTGCAATTTTCCCTTTGTGAAGTACGACGCCGCCGAAAAGTTGCACATCGTAGTGAATCATGTCCCAAGTAATTTCGTTTCCGCCGGCCATCCAATGATTCTGATAAATGGCTTTATCGCCTTCGATGTGTACAAAATCGTGTTTAACGGCTAATTGCCGGTCGAAGTCGGTGGCGGTAACTTCCGTAAATTCGTTTTCGGTAAAGCGGCGGGCGGTATCTTTCATGATGGAAAATACTTCGGGAAGGATTTCTTCCATGCTTTTTTCGTGCTGGTCGAGAATGTCTTTTTCGATCTTGTCGATTTCGTTCCACACTTTTTCGCGGTCTTCGAGTTCCAGATCCTCGATAGAGGATTTCAACTCTTCGATTTTCGCTTTTTCTTTGGATACTTGTTCGGCGATGTAATCCATCCATTTTTGCGAACGCTCGCGTAATTCGTCGTTCGACAATTTTTGTATTTCCGGATAAACGGCTAATATTTTCTGTACAAACGGATTGATTTCTTTCAAATCGCGTTGGGATTTATTCCCAAATAATTTGGATAATATGTCATTAAAACCCATGATAATTATGTTTTTTTTGTTTTTTACTTATTGGATAATCTCAGGTAGCGGTAAATCTTTGCAGGCATTGGGCGGCCGGATACGCAAAATGTGTGAAACGGTTGGGGCAATCTCGGTCGCTTTCACTTTCCGGCGAATGTGTTCTTTGGGGATGTATTCGCCGAAAATAAAGAGCGGCGCGAGGATGGCATTGTTCCGAACAGGCTCTTTTTTCGTTGTATGCTCGTTGATTACTATCCATCCGGGTTGCAATTCGATAAGAATATCTCCGCTGATGGCTTTGTTCATGCCCCGGCGGAAAGCGGCGGCGCGTCCCATGTCGTTCACCAACCATTGAGCGGCAGTAGTTACATCCTGAACGCCACTGAATTGGGATACAAATTCGGCGGCGCGTTGTACCAATTCCGACCAGTTGATCTGTTTGTCTTCCGCTAATTTCTTGTTGAGGAAAATTTGCCGGTCATAATAAGCGGTAACCCAGTTTTCTTGACCGTAAATAGCCATTAGATACATATTCAGAAGGGCGGTACAGCGATTGGGATAAAATTCGCCGGCCGGTTGAAACCCTTGCGGTAAGCGGTTGAGCATGTCGTAATAACCGGTCGATGTGAGTACAATGAGCGTATGTTTCAGGCCAACCCGGCGGTCGATATTGTCGAGCAGCCGTTCCAATTCTTTATCTAAGCGGGAATAAATGTCTTGAATTTCGTAGCTGAATTCTTCCGATTCGGCGCCGAATTTGTAGTTTCCCGCATAATAAGCGATTGTCAATAAATCGGTACAGGAACGGTTGCCGAATCCGGCATTTTCGAGAAAAAGCGCCGCCAGATTGGTTACTTCTTCATTGATGAGGGGTGTTTGCTTGATTTTGATAAACCGCTCCAGATCGGTTTTCGGAAATTTATAGGAAAAAGCTTCCTTGCGGTTGGAGTAGGGCAGTCCGGCATAATACGAGTAGGATTGATACCACTGTTTATCGGAAAAATTACCGATCGCATCCGTAGCGTTGTAGCGTTCCACATACGAAGGGGCGTCTTTATAATACGTGCTGGTAGCCCATTTGCCATTGTAATCGTCCAGCCAAAAAGCGCCGTTGGCATACTGTCCGCCGGAGAGGATGGCTTCGGCGGCGTTGGGGGCAATGGCATACGCCAAGCTTTGTCCGTTGGAAGCAATTTTCAATTCATCGCCGATGGTCGAAGACAGCAAAGATCGGGGCGAAAAACGATCGGAAGTGTAATTCCCCATGTAATTGTCGTCGGCTACAATAGCAATTTCCCGGTGTTTCGATACATCGTATTTGAAATTCCCCGTTATGCCATTGTAATAAGGATATGTGCCGGTGTAAATAGAAGCGATTGAGGAAGCTTCGCTCAGGTTCGGGAATCCGTAATCGACCGAATAATACGCCAAACCGCCATTCATTAATCGTTTGAAACCCTTTTCGCCGAACGTGGAGCTGAAATATTGCAGATAATCGCCCCGCAATTGGTCGATGACAATACTAACGACTAATCGAGGCGTTTCAACCACTTGCTGAGCTCGCAAGCTAAATGAATAGGCCAGCAAAAAGGGAATAAAATATTTTATATTTTTATGATAATCAGACATTTATATTCGATGACGTTTTCGATTTATTAAAATCCAATTTCCCGATGCCAATGCCAAACAGAGGATAAACGGAATATCGGCCGGATGAAATGTTTGAGGCATCCAATGTCCTCCCAACAATAACCCGCACAAAAGTACAAAATTACCGGCATGATACCAAAACAGGA
>JAITAH010000300.1 GCA_031284225.1 Dysgonamonadaceae bacterium
TTCGGCAATTTGTTGTTGAATTTCATCATCGACAATCGGGACAACTACATTTTCAATTTCTTCCATTCGCCAATGTAGAATGATTGAGCCGCCGGCATCGCGTTCTGCCTGTTGCTGTACTACTTCCGAATTTAATACCAAAGTCAGATATTCCGGTAAAACTTTTCTGCTTTTAACCGTTAAATGAAGAATAGCGCCTGAAGTAATAAAATCGGCATCCTCACGAAGCATGTACGCTGTACCTACACTGCCGTCTTTGGAAAATAAAATCGTGTTTTTCTTTGGTTTAAGACCGTTTATCAATACTTGGTTGTCGTTACAAAAGTTATCCGAAAGTTTCTTTTCAGGCTTGGAAATTCCTAATTTATTGTAATCGGCAACACGCAGAAACGGTAAGCCTTCATCACTATATACATCCGAACCCGGCTCTATTGATTTTTTGATAGATACCAAATTACTCAACAAATCATATTCTTGCTGTTCGACTTTTGCGATTATTTCTTCATACTTCGGTTGATAATATTCCGCATCAAGCCGCCCCGTTGTCAAAAACGATTCCGAAAAACTTTTAATGTTTTTGTTTTCCTGTACAGGTTGAAAATCTTTTAAGCCTATTGTTTCCAACAGTAATTCTTTCGCTTGGCGGTAGAGTTGTTGAGACTGTATTCTCTTTTTATTAGATTCTTCAAAATTGTTTTTAATTTTCTTTTGAAAATCCATTGATAATATCGGAATTTCAATTTCTTTTACTTCTTCCGGATTTACATTAGTTTGATTAATAGACTGCCGCGCTCTTCTTTTTATATCCCAAACACCTTGTTTGGTATTTAGAAATGCGACAAGATATTCCGGCAAAATAATACTTTCGTCCGGATTGAAACGAACTAAATACGAAGCAAAAGTTTTTCTTATCTCATCGTTCTGATAATAAATACCTGTGCGTCCAACCCATTCAAATGAATTTGTCCTGTTAAATAGAATATCCCGATTTTTTAATTCAAAATTCTGAAAATCATTTGCAGAAATATCTGCACATTTATCTACAGACAAATCACACAGCATATTATGAATTTCATTCATTCTATAAATGGGATAACCTTTATTATCTTCATTCATGGAAATAGAAATCCCATATTGGGCTGATAATAAAATATCACCTATTCGCATATATTTTAATAGCGGATTTTTTTTTGGCATTTTTGTCCAAAAATCACTATCGATTCGATAATCTTTATTCTCTACCGCTTGCGATAACTTTACCTCGCTCACCTCCAGCCCTTCCAACAAGTCTTTATATCGTTTCTCGTTGAAAGGGCTACCTAAAAAAAACTTAACTGCTCCTTTTTGGCAAACTCAATAAAGGCTTCTGCTATGCCGTCGCAGGTTAAGCCGTCATGGTTAAAGAGGTCGTGTTTTACAATCAGATGTCCATGTTCGTCAAGCATGAACTCATCCAGTTTTTTTGAATTGGAAACATATTCTACCTGCGGTTCGCACAGCATCATTTCACTTTGCGAATGTTGCGGAGCAAGGGCAAACCGCGTCTTTGCATCACGTTTACGCATGTAAATTTTTTCGCCGCTGTTATCCTTACTTGGCTCCTGCATGGTAGCAAAGAAAATGGGATAGTCTTCGCGTTTGGGGCAGAGTTCGTCATCCCATTTTTGCACAAACAGGACGCTTGTTTTCGTACCGGTATGCGGTTTGAAAACGTTTCCGTGCAAGCCTACCACTGCCAAAATCCTGCAACGTTCGGCAATATATTCGCGTATCTGTTTGTCGCTGCTGTTATTGAAACGTCCCTGCGGCAGCACAATCGCCATACGACCGCCGGGTTTCAGGAAATCAAGATTGCGTTCTATAAACAGAATATCCCGTCCCACTGCCTTTTGGTATTTTCCGTCGGGCTTTTTCCCCAAATCATACTTTGCCAGTATGCGGCTTTCTTTTATGTCGCCGGCAAAGGGAGGATTTGCCATCAAAATATCGAAAGAGAAATCGCGGTTAATGTTTTTGTCGCTTCGCAGTCTTTTGAGTTTCTTCCATCCTTCGTTATATGTATCCAGCCAGTTTTCATCGGTTGTTTTCTCGTCCCACCGTTCCCAGTCGAGCGTATTCAGATGTATGACGTTGGTTTGTCCGTCGCCGGCAATCAGGTTGAGCGTGCGGGCTACGCGCACCGATTTTTCGTCGAAGTCAACAGCAAAAATTTTGCTGTTCACATAATCCGTACAGCGCGCAGGTTTTTCTTCCAGCGTAAAAAGGTGCGTTTCGGGAAGTCCCAAATCTTTAAGTATCTTTTTCCAGACATAAAAAACAGTATGCACCGGGAATCCGCAACTGCCGGCGGCGGTGTCAATCATTGTTTCCGACTCTTTTGGATTAAGCATTCGCACGCACATATCAATTACGTAACGCGGCGTAAAATACTGTCCTTTCTCGCCTTTGCTGCTCTTGTTAATCAGGTATTCAAAAGCATCGTCTACCACGTCTAAATTACTGTTGAACAGTTTCATATCCTGCAACGACGATACGCAGACAGAAAGATGCGAAGCCGTCAGTTCGATTTTTGCGTCGGGCGAAAATACGCCTTCCCATTTGTCTTTAGCGCGGTCGAACAGATTCTGTATTTTTTCCTTCAGTTCGGTTTCGGTATCGCCGTAATTTCTAAATTCGAGATACTGTTTACGTTTCCGTCCGCACTCCAGTTCGTCAAAGAGTTTTGCAAATATCAGCTTAAACAGTTCTTCAAAAACGTCTACGCCTGCATTTGCCAGCACTTCGTCTTCCATCTCAAGAATAAGTCCTTTGAGCGACTTACGTTCGTTGACCAGTTTGTCTTTTTTAATCAGGTCGTTGATTGTCCAGCGTGCGGAAAGAATGTCGGAAAGTTTTTCAGTAGCTTTGGG
>JAITAH010000320.1 GCA_031284225.1 Dysgonamonadaceae bacterium
GCAAACATCAGGTCGAAAACCATTTCCTGGACTTCTTCGGGACGGCAGTTGGGTTTATCTACCTTATTGATAACCACTATCGGTTTCAATCCCAAATCGATGGCTTTTTGCAGTACGAACCGAGTTTGGGGCATGGGGCCTTCAAAAGCGTCCACGAGAAGCAGGACGCCGTCGGCCATATTCAGTACCCGTTCTACCTCGCCGCCAAAATCGGCGTGCCCCGGCGTGTCGATAATATTAATTTTATAGCCTTTGTAATTGATGGATACGTTTTTTGCCAGAATCGTAATTCCGCGTTCGCGTTCCAGGTCGTTACTGTCGAGAAACTGGTCTAATTCGGTTTTGTCGTCGCGAAACAGTTTTCCCGCAAGTAACATTTTATCTACCAAGGTGGTTTTCCCATGATCGACATGGGCGATAATAGCAATATTTCTGATTTTTTGCATAAATTTTCTCTTCCTGCCTGAATGGAGGGCGCAAAGGTACAAATAAATTTTGACATTGGCGATTATAAATTAAGATACAATTTATAGCTAAAAATGACACATCTATTTATATTCATGGTTTTTCAACGCTTTTGTTACTCAAAAAATCAAACAACTTCATTACTTTTACGTTTTGAAAAACACGTTAAAACAACAAGTCATTATGAAATTTGGTCATTTCGACGATCAGCGCCGCGAATACGTGATTACTAATCCGCAAACCCCGTGGCCGTGGATCAATTACCTGGGAAACGAAGATTTTTTTTCTCTGATTTCCAATACCGCCGGCGGTTATTCCTTTTTCAAAGACGCCAAATTCCGCCGCATCACCCGTTACCGCTACAACAATGTTCCGATGGACAACGGCGGACGGTATTTCTACATCAACGACAACGGCACGGTGTGGTCGCCCGGTTGGAAGCCCTGCAAAACGCCTTTGGACAGATACGAATGTCGCCATGGCATGAATTATACCATTATCACCGGCGAAAAGAATGGCGTCGAAGCCGAAGTTTTGTTTTTCGTTCCTCTGAAAACCTGGGCGGAAGTGCAACAAGTCCGGCTGACGAATACGACGCAGGCTACCAAAACAATCAAACTTTTCTCCTTGGCCGAATGGTGTTTGTGGAACGCCGCCACCGATATGGAAAATTTCCAGCGGAATTTCTCTACCGGCGAGGTGGAAATCGAAGGTTCGGTACTTTATCACAAAACCGAATACAAAGAACGGCGCAATCATTATGCTTATTACAGCGTGAATGTTCCCATTCAGGGATTTGATACCGACCGCGAATCGTTTATCGGATTATACAACGAATTTCGCGATCCGCAAAACGTTATGAAAGGTTATCCGGCCAATTCCATTGCGCACGGCTGGTCGCCCATCGCTTCCCACTATCTCGAAATCGAACTGGAACCGGGCGAAACGAAAGAGTTTATCTTTTTGTTGGGTTATGCGGAATACGACCGCTTGGCAGATAAGTTTGAATCCAAAGGCGTTATCAACAAAAAACAAGCCAAGGAGACGATCGCGCAGTTCGATACGCCCGAAAAAGTAAACAAGGCTTTTAACGACTTGCGCAACTATTGGGATGATTTATTAAACCGTTATGTATTAAAGAGCGACGAGGAAAACTTAGATCGAATGGTTAATATCTGGAATCAATACCAATGTATGATTACTTTTAATTTTTCCCGTTCGGCTTCCTTTTTTGAATCCGGTATCGGTCGGGGCATGGGCTTCCGCGATTCGAATCAGGATCTGGTCGGTTTTGTGCATCAAATTCCTGCGCGCGCCCGCCAACGCATCCTCGACATTGCTTCTACGCAATTCCCGGACGGCGGTTGCTACCATCAATACCAACCGTTGACCAAACGAGGCAACAACGATATCGGAAGCGGTTTCAACGACGACCCGATGTGGCTGATCTTCGGCACAGTGGCTTACCTGAAAGAAACTGGCGATTTTTCTATCCTGAACGAGAAAGTACCTTTCAACAATCGGAAAGGTTCGGAACGATCGCTGTTCTATCACTTGACCGTTTCGTTCAATCACATAATCAATAATTTAGGCCCGCATTCGCTTCCATTATCCGGCCGGGCCGACTGGAACGACTGCCTGAACCTGAATTGTTTCTCGTGGAATCCGGACGAATCATTCCAAACTACTGAAAATAAAACCAAAGGTTCGAAAGCCGAATCATTGATGATTGCCGGCCTGTTCATCGTTTGCGGGCGAGATTATGTAGAATTATGCCGGAAAGTCGGCAGTACCAAAGAAGCCCATCGCGCTCAAAAAAATGTCGATGCGATGGTCGAAGCCGTGAAAAAACACGGTTGGGATGGCGACTGGTACCTTCGCGCTTACGATTACTACGGCAATAAAGTCGGCAGCAAGGAAAATGCGGAAGGAAAAATTTTCATCGAATCGCAAGGCTGGTGCTCCATGGCACAAGTAGGACGGGAAGAAGGCCTGGTACAAAAATCGCTCGATTCCGTGAAAAAATACTTAGATACGCCCAACGGCATCGTATTAAATCATCCCGCTTTTACCGAATATGTAGTGGAATACGGGGAAATTTCTTCTTATCCTGCCGGCTACAAAGAAAATGCCGGTATTTTCTGCCACAATAATCCCTGGATTATCATTGCGGAAACTATTTTGGGACGCGGCGAGTATGCATGGGAGTATTTCCGCAAAATTTGCCCGTCTTATACCGAAGAAATTTCCTATTTACATAAAGTAGAACCCTACGTTTATTCCCAGATGATTGCAGGGAAAGACGCATCCAAACCGGGGGAAGCCAAAAATTCGTGGTTAACCGGCACGGCTGCCTGGAATTATTATGCTATTACGCAATTTATTCTGGGCATTAAACCCACTTACGACGGCTTGGAAATTAATCCGTGTATTCCGAAAAAATGGAAAGGGTTTTACGTAACGCGCAAATTCCATGGCGCCACTTACAACATCGACGTTAAGAATACCGGAGTCGAAAAAGGCATAAAAAGCCTCTCTCTGAATGGACAAGCTATTACGGGGAATCTCATTCCGCTGCAACCGAACGGCTCTGTCTGCGAGGTAAAAGTAATCATGGGTTGATACTGATTTTCGCGGTTCAACTTTTATTGGCGAGTTTTTCCCGAATAATCGTTAAACCCTTGCCGGCTTTTTCCCGGATTACTTCTACATTCGATGGGACATTGATTTCCGCCGGATCTACCAAGTAAATCTGAACGCCCGGCCGGGCATAATAAATCAGTCCTGCCGCCGGATATACTTGCATCGAGGTGCCGACAATGATGATAATATCTGCGGTGGAAACGATTTCAGCAGCTTTATGAATCAACGGCACTTCTTCCCCGAACCATACGATAAAGGGGCGAAGCCGCGAACCATCGTCCGCCTTTTCGCCGGGACGGATGGGACGTGTGCCGACGTTATAGACTTGCGTTTTGCTTTCATTGCAAGCTTTTGTTAACTCGCCGTGCAGATGAATAACGTTGGCGCTTCCCGCACGTTCGTGCAAATTATCCACATTTTGAGTAATCACCGTTACCAGAAAGTTTTTTTCCAATTCGGCAATGATTTTATGACCTTCGTTGGGTTCGACCGTATCCAATTGCGCCCGGCGATCGTTGTAAAACTGCTGCACCAAATCCGGATCGTCGCGCCAACCTTCGATGCTGGCTACTTTCATCACGTCGTACTGCTCCCAAAGGCCGTTGGAATCGCGGAAAGTACTGATTCCGCTTTCCGCGCTCATTCCTGCGCCGGATAAGAAAACAATGTGTTTCATTTTATTTTAATATATACTGCGAACAAAGTTAGCATGAAATCTTCACTTACACACAAACGAATAAAAATTTCCTTCAAAATTTATAGGGGAAATTTACATAAAAGTTCCGACATATACACAGACCGATAAAAACGCGCCGTATTTTTATATTATTCGCAAATCTTGCCGACGATCGATTCAAGCCATGAGGCCGCTTCACCATTCTTTTTAACTCTCTTTTTATACAACTATCGGAGATCAAACTCAAATATTCATTTCTCAAAGAGTTAATCTTAATTGTGAAACGGCATCAGGAAGCGCCTCTATCTCAATTGATTTTTAGGCTACGGAAATAATGATAGACTATTGCCCGTTTATCAACGCAATGACTTCTCGGTTTTTGTTCCGAATCCGGTCTTCGTCGATTTTAATTACTTTCCGGTCGTAGGTCATCAAGCCGTTGACTTCGATTTCCACGTCTGTGGTTTGCGTATAGACCGCGGCGGAAAACCCGCTTCTCACCAGCGGCTTCAGTTGATCGGCAAATCGGAGGTATTCGGCGGTTACTTCTTCCGGGGTTTTGAATTGCACGTATCCCCAATTTCGATCCGGCTGCCACAGATGATCCTGTACGGCCAAGCCGATGCCTCCGTATTCTCCCAACACCGTTGCCCGTCCGGCGTCGTAAAAGTACAGATCCGGCGCAGGATAATTATGTAAATCCAA
>JAITAH010000324.1 GCA_031284225.1 Dysgonamonadaceae bacterium
CCAATTGTTCATAGATTTCCGTCAATTGAGCCAAACGGGCTTTCAATCCATCTAATTCGGGACGGAGTTGTTCCGCTTGGTATTCTTTCATTTGCGACAGATACGTACCGGTTAAGACGTGTCGGATAGCCGCTACGACTTGCAACTGCGTGGTGCCTTCGTAGATATTGGTAATCCGGGCGTCGCGATACAGGCGTTCGCAAGGATAATCTTTCATAAACCCCGAACCGCCATGAATCTGAATGCAATCGTAAGTATTCTGGTTGGCGTATTCGGTATTCATCGCTTTGCCCAGCGGAGTGAAAGCGTCGGCCAACTTTTTGTACTTTTTCAATTCGGCCTTTTCCGTTTCATCCAGTTTGCGTTCTTTTTCGATATCTTCCAAGGTTTTGTACATATCTACAAACCGGGAAGTTTCGTAAAGGATACCGCGGGAAGCATCGAGTTTTGCCTTGATGTTAGCGACCATTTCATATACCGCCGGAAATTCGATAATGGCTTTGCCGAATTGCTTCCGGTCTTTGGCGTAGGCGATAGCTTCGCGATAAGCGGCTTCGGACAATCCGGTAGCTTGAGCCATGATACCCAGACGGGCGCCATTCATCAACGCCATTACATAACGAATCAAGCCCAATTTGCGGGAGCCGCAAAGATAAGCTTTCGCATTTTTGTAGGTCAATTCGCAGGTGGGCGAACCTTTGATGCCCATTTTATTTTCGATACGGCGCACATTTACGCCGCCTTCGCGCTTGTCGTAGATAAACATCGAGAGGCCGCGTCCGTCTTTGGTGCCTTCTTCCGAACGGGCCAACACCAAGTGAATGTCGGAATCGCCGTTGGTGATGAAGCGTTTTACGCCGTTCAATCGCCAGCAATCTTCTTTTTCGTCGTAAGTAGCTTTCAGCATCACGGCTTGGAGATCGGAGCCGGCATCGGGTTCGGTCAGGTCCATCGACATGGTTTCGCCGGCGCATACGCGCGGAAGATATTTTTGCCGTTGTTCTTCGTTGCCGAATTCGTATAAGGTTTCCGCACAATCCTGTAAAGCCCAAAGGTTACAGAAACCGGCATCGGCGCGGGCGGCCATATCCGAAGCAATGATAAAGGCTACCATCGGGAAATTCAACCCTGTGTAACGGCGCGGCATGGAAAGACCCATCAAACCGGCCTGTGTGGTAGCTTTGAGGTTTTCGACCGTTCCGGGAGCATATACGACACGATTATTAACTACTTTGGGGCCTTGAGCATCCACCTCTTCCGCATTGGGAGCGACGACTTCGCCGATGACTTCTCCGGCGATTTCCAATACTTTTTCGTAACTGTCCATTGCATCTTCAAAATCGAGCGGTGCATAATCATACGAATCTTTTTCGGTGTAATTCCGTTCTTTCAATTCCACGATGCGTTTCATCAAAGGATGATGCAGATGATGTTTTAAAGACGGATTGTCTAAATAAAAATTAGCCATTATGATCTTATTATTAAAATATTAAAGTTGATAAATGAAGTAGAAGAAACAAAATCAGGAATAATCTGAAATATCGGTAAATTTACCGATAAACTCGAAATATCGGTAAATTTACCGATAAACATTATTTGCTGTTCTTTTTGTAATATTTAATCATCTTTGGGATAATCGTTTCTACTTCTCCTGTAATCACATAATCGGCGATTGTATTGATCGGTGCGTTCGGATCGTTATTGATGGCAATAATGATCGACGATTCTTGCATGCCGGCGATGTGTTGGATTTGCCCGGAAATACCGCAAGCGATGTAGAGTTTGGGACGCACGGTTACGCCGGTTTGTCCGATTTGCCGTTCGTGTTCGCAGAAACCGGCATCGACGGCCGCCCGCGAGGCGCCTACTTCGGCTCCAATCGTATTGGCCAAATCGAAAAGCAGGCCAAACCCTTCTTTCGATCCCATGCCGTAACCGCCGGCTACGATAAGAGGAGCGCTTTTGATATTGATTTTTGAAGCTTCGATGTGGCGTTCAATCACGCTGACAACAAAGTCGGTATCGGAAACATATTTTTTTACGTCGTGCGAAACAACTTGTCCTTTGTAATTAGCGTCATAAATTTCTTTTTTCATCACGCCTTCGCGCACGGTGGCCATTTGCGGCCGATGGGTCGGATTGATAATGGTAGCCACGATATTTCCACCGAAAGCGGGACGAATCTGATACAAAAGATCGGTGTAGGTTTTGCCTTCTTTCTTTTCTTCGTGGTCGCCGATTTCCAATGACGTACAGTCGGCCGTTAAACCGCTGAACAGCGCCGATGAAACGCGCGGGCCTAAATCGCGACCAATGCTGGTAGCGCCCATCAGAGCAATTTGCGGTTTTTCTTCCTTGAAAAGATTCACCAGTATGGAAGTGTGGGGCAGCGAAGTATAGGGATACAGGCGTGCATCATCGAAAGTATGCAATACGTCCACACCGTATGGAAAAACTTGTTCGCCGATTGTATCTAATTGGTTGCCAATAGCTACTGCTTCTAACCGGCATTTCAGTCGATGGGCCAGCGAACGGCCTTTGGACAGCAATTCCAAGCTGACGTCTTCTACTTTACCGTTTTCTATTTCGAGATATACAAATAAATGATTCATGATTATCCAATGGTGTGATTTGTAATTAATTCTACCATCAATGCTTCGATTTGTGCATCGGAAGCATCCAGTGTTTTACTCTCTTTCGCCTGAAAAACAACGTTTTCGATTTTCTTGACTTTGGTAGGAGAACCGGAAAGTCCGCATTGTTGCACATCGGCGTTGACGTCGGCTACGCTCCATTCCTCCAAATTCAGGTAGGAACGGGCATCGCACAGATGGGTATAATCGTCGCCTGCCGCCTGTTTTTCGGAAGGCGTTTTGGCATATTTATACGTCTGAATCCGTTTGGCATTCCGTGGACGGCAATCGGGCGCCGATCCGTTGACGGTTATCAAAAGGGGTAATTTCCCTTCCACCACCTCGATACCTTTTTCCAAGCGGCGTTTCACGGTGATTTTACCGTTTTCCACAGATTGGATCGCTTCGGCGTATGTGATTTGCGGAATATTTAATTTTTCAGCTACTTGCGGGCCGACTTGTGCCGTATCCCCATCAATCGCTTGGCGACCGGAAACAATCAAGTCGAAATCGCCGATCTTTTTGATAGCCTTGCTCAAAGCATAGCTGGTAGCCAGCGTATCGGCTCCTGCAAATGCGCGATCGGTCAACAGATAACCGTTGTCGGCGCCGCGGAACAGGCCTTCGCGGATGATATCGGCCGCACGGGGCGGTCCCATCGTTAATAATGTGATTGTTGAACCGGGGTATTGCTCTTTCAAATGGAGCGCTTGTTCCAGCGCATTCAGATCTTCCGGATTGAAAATGGCGGGCAGCGCGGCACGGTTGACGGTTCCGTCTTCTTTCATGGCGTCTTTGCCCACGTTCCGGGTGTCCGGTACCTGCTTGGCCAATACAATAATTTTTAGACTCATTGGTGAATTAATTATAATTATTATCTTTTGCCTTATTTGACAAATGCGGGGACAAAAGTAGGGATTTTTGGGTAGGAAACCAAGAAAAAGGCCGAAAACTTGCACAAAATATAAAATCGTGTGCATTTTTTGTCAGATTAAAGCGATGAAATAGCTTACAAAAATGTTTCAAACAAACGTGCTTCAAACAAAAGTGTGCCGGCAGATGCTTGTTGTTTTAGATAGATTTTGCGGGAACCGAATAACGACAAGTCTTACCCGTTTCCTCCGCTTTGTTTGTGCACCGCGTACCCCCCCCAAATAAAAAAAAATGTTCTAATAGTTGCACAATTCAAAAAAACCAATTACATTTGCCCGCATAAATCGCTAACAATTGGTCGATTATAGTAAAATAATTTACAATATAGCCCCGCGTAAGCGAAAACAAAGCAAGCAAAACATGTTCAAGAACATGAAAAAAAGATGACAAGCTTAAGAACAATTAACGAAAAATATTTGGCCGTCTCCTCGAAAATATTAGAGAGAGAGAGAGAGAGAGAATTTCACCTAAACACCTAGCTCTCAATCGTTTACGATTGA
>JAITAH010000334.1 GCA_031284225.1 Dysgonamonadaceae bacterium
GCTTGAACAGGCATAAAAATAATAAAGAACACAGCAAAAATGACAGGCCGCAAATGTTGTGTGATGTTTTTCATTTGTACCGTTGCGTTTACATGCGATTGTTTCATATTTCAATATAGTTGAAATTCATATATATTACAAAGATAAAAATAAATAAACAATTTTCGTAATTGTTATATATAATTATAAAAAATATATACCTTTGAAACCAATTTATGATTGAACTATCTTAATGCATTTTTGTAACTGTTTTATTAGGAGTCATTTTTATAGTTAACTAAGTTTTATTTAATATTTATTACTCATGAAAAGATGGAGCATATCTTTGATTGTTTTTCTGTTTTGTTTTTCTTTAACAGAAGGACAAGTGCCTCTAAAACAAAAACATCCGAATAATCCTGTTCGGAAAGAAGCGGTGAAATCTCATTCCGGTCAAAAAGATTTCAAAGATTTAAGTCCTGCCCGGCAGGAAAAGTTGTTAGCCCTGAAAGAAAAAGCAGCAGCTAAAGATGCAAAATTGCAAAAAACGGCGGCTGTTTCTCAAAGCAACTCGGCCAACGAGCCGGGTTTATTTTTTGAAGATTTTGAAAAATTGTCAACAACAACTCTACCCGACGGATGGGTGGATATACCTACTCCGGACGGCAATGGATGGACTACTACCCCTTTGGGAGATATCAACGGTCATTCGGGAAACGGGTATGCAAAAATTATTTTCCATGCAACGGTTGCCCATAATGCATGGGCGATAACTCCGGCTATTAACCTGACTGCGGGAAAAGTCTATAGAATTAGTTTTTGGGCGATTATAGTTGGCGATGACCCTCGATTCGAACGCTTGGAAGTCAAATTGGGAACGGCGCCTGCTGCCAATGCCATGACCACGCTTATTTACGACAACGAGGGAACAGATATACTTGATTGGAGCAAAATTGCTTACGAATATACGCCGGAAATTTCGGGCGATTATTATATCGGATTCCACAGTTTTTCTTCGGCAAATGCACTCGTGACGATGTTTGACGATGTCAAGGTAGAAGAAATAATCATGACGGCGCCTTCCGCACCCGCCAACTTCACTGTAACGCCCGGTGCCGGCGGAACTCTCAGCGCGGAACTGTCATGGACAAATCCCGCTGTAACAAACGGAGGCGAAACGTTAACTTCATTAACATCCATTGTTATCGAGCGCGACGGCAAACCGCTGCATACAATAGACAATCCTGTTCCCGGCGTGGTCCTTACATGGACAGATAATACGCCTTCCAACGGCGATCATACCTACACTATCTATGCTACGAACGGCGACGGCGCAAGCGACCCCGTTTCGCAAACCGTTTCTGTAGGCGTTGATCCCTGCTCTATTCCCATACCGGTAGCCGGCTATTTCGAAGGAGCTGAAGATATGAGTACGTTAGACTGCTGGTATAATTATGTTGCGAATAACGATGTTGATTCATGGAGATTTTCCGAATTATCTCATTCGGGAAGTCATTCGTTTATGCATACCTTCGCCGTCGGAGATCAAGACGATTGGCTTATTTCTCCCATGCTCAGCATCCCTGCCGGCAGAGTATTCGAACTTTCATTCTGGTCTTACAATAATTATTTCCATTTTTATGAGAAAAATAGCCTGTTGATAGCAAGAAACAACGGCAAACCTGTGATTGACGACTTCGAGGAAGTCTGGTCGCCAACGTCAGTTACTGATTCATGGGTGAAAACAAAAATAGATCTGACTGAATATGCGGGAGATACCATCCGTCTTGCGTTCCGGTACCAAGGTAATGATGCGCATGTTTGGTATGTTGATGACTTAAGTATCAGCGAATTATTTACCTACGACAGCGGAGTAACAGCGGTTATTAAACCTCGTTCAGGAAGCCTTACCGCTTCGGAAGCGCCCCGCATCAAAGTGAAAAATTTTGGCTCCAAAGCGCTTTCGAGTGTTCCGGTCAAAATGGTAATAGATAATGGAACACCGATTTCAGGCATTATTTCTTCTATTCCCGCCGGCACTGAAGTGGAATATCCATTCGAGACAACCATCGACCTTTCGGAATTAAAATCTTACATCATTAAAGCATGGACGGAATTAGAATCCGATGAAAATGCAATAAACGACACAACAACCGTAACCGTTATTAACGTCGGCGATTGTACGGTTTCGACTTTCCCTTACATCGAAGATGCCGAGAACGATTTGAAACTGTTCTGCTGGACAGATTTTTACTACGATGAAGATGGACCCGAAATCGGGTGGGCGGCAACAAATAGCGTGCATCATACAGGCAAACGCTCTGTATATCACGTGGATGGACCTCAGGGTATTCCACAGGATGGCTGGCTTGTTTCTCCCAAGATACAAATTCCTGCCACCGGCTACTATCGCCTTTCGTTCTGGTCTTACATTGATTATGTCTATTATTATAAAAACGGAAAAAACAGCGTATTGATAGCAACAGACAAAGAAGACCTTTCTATCGACGATTATGAGGAAGTCTGGTTACCGGAAACAGTTCTCGGTAGTACGTGGATGGAAACAAAAATAAATCTGTATAAGTATGCAGGAAAAACAATCCGCATTGCTTTCCGGTACCAAGGTGAATATGCACACCAATGGTACTTGGACGATTTGAAGATTGAAGAATTAAAAGGCGCCAACGCGGGTGTTACGGCTATTTCCAGTCCGAAAAGCGGAACTAACCTCACAGCAGCGGAAACAATTACCGTCAAAGTGAAAAATTTTGGCGTCGAAACGCTGAATCGTACACCGGTATTTGTACAAATAGATGATGAAAAAACGTTTTCCGAAGTCATTCCGGATGCTATCAACATTGAGGGGGAAAAAGAATTTACATTCACTGCTACTATTAACCTTTCGGAGGTAAAAACATATACAATAAAAGTTTACACGCGATATCCCAATGATACGGACAACTCGGACGATGCAACTACCATCGTCGTAACCAATTACGGTAATAAAGCCGTAATAGGCAGCTCAACTTCTATTACTTCATGTGATATCAAATTCGTGGACGACGGACTTAACGAAAGCTATTTCAGCGGCACGAATGAAATTCAAACGATTACGTTCTACCCGGAAACACCGGATAAGAGAGTGACAGCCAAATTTACAAGTTTTGCTTCCGTTCCCTATGAGGTAATCGATTTTTTTGGAACAATAACTGAATATCCGGGAGATACGCTCTTTGTTTACAACGGCAATAAGGCAGATGAGAACCGGTTAATCGCCTCTTTAACAGGTCATCCGAACTCGGATCTTCTGTCGGCTCCATTCCGTTCGTCGGCTCTGGACGGCTCGTTGACGTTTGTATTTCAAAAACGAAGCGCAGTCATGGAAGCCGGTTGGGAAGCAAACATCAACTGCGTTGTCCCTCGCTCCAATGATATAGCTGTCGAACAAATATTATCACCGGTAAAAGGGGGAGAAGCCGCTGCAGAGGTAAAATTAAAACTTGCTAATTACGGCATTAATGCTGTCTCATCGGCAGACGTTACCTACGTATTGAACAACGGCGTTCCTGTAGTAGAAACATTTACCGGAAATCTCATGCCGGGAGAAACGGCCGAATTTACTTTCGAGCAAACCGTAGATGTTTCGGCATACATAGATTATACATTGACGGTTTATGTTTCGTTGCCAAACGACAATGATCTGACCAATGATACAATATCCATTTCGTTCGCAAACAATGATATAACATTTTCCGGATATCGCATTTTTGATACAAGCTGGCTGAGTATGAATGAAAAGGGAGCCGTATCGTTTGAATTACTCGAACCTTGGACTGTCACTCCTATAAGCAACTATAAAGACGGCAATAATACTATTTTTGCCGGAACTTACTTCGACGGTCATATTTATGCTTACAGTTACGACGAGGAAACCAATCCTGCCAATTTCATCAAATTGAATAGCGATTGGACGGAAGTATCAAAAGTCGCCACAACAGGAAATCCCTCTGATATGACTTACGACTATTCTACAGGTAGATTGTATGCTGTTTCTTATGATGTTGCAGCTAAAAAGCTATTATTACAGACGGTTAATCCGGAAACCGGCGTTTTAACGGCCGTAGCGCCTATTACCGGTATAACTTACTTATATACAATTGCCGCCGATTTGAACGGTAACTTGTATGGCGTGGATCTTAACGGTACGCTGGTTTCAATCGACAAAACGACCGGCGTTGCAACACCTGTCGGAAGTACCGGTATAAATCCGAGATATTTCCAATCCATGACATTCGACCACAACTCCGGACGATTGTTCTGGGCTATGTGTAATGTGGATAAAGAAGGACGATTGATCGAACTGGATCCGACAAGCGGGGCTGCAACCAATTGGGACGTTTTGGGCAGTAATGCGGAAGTCGTTGCTCTTTACACAATTTACGATCCGGTGCTTGCTCCCGAATTGATCAACGTCAACATCAACGATGGCGATCCGGAAGTTGATCCGGAATTAAGTATTATTGCTACTTTCAACAGAGGCATTACCGGCTCCAACTTATCGGGAATAACACTTACGAAAAGAGGAACCTCTGCTTCTCCGGAATTTGTAACGTTAACACCGTCAATTTACAGAAACGTTCTTACCATTGCGCACGACAAATTGGAATACGAAAATTCGTACGATTTACTGATACCGGCAGGAACCATCAACAACTATAATTTGGAAACCGCGTTATCGTTCACGACCATGCGATACACGGCTACTCCGTCGTTGAACGCGCGTTCGTTTACGGTTTACCCAAATCCGGCGAAAAATGCTGTTTATGTTTCTTATGTACCTGAAAATTCAGTGATAAGTATCCTTGATTTGACAGGAAGAACACTTGAAAACCAAATGGTAACAAAGAGTGAAAGCAATGTGAGGTTGGATTTGAATCTTGCTCCCGGCATTTACTTCATTCAGGTTAAAAGTAACAACACGAAAACGGTACAAAGACTGATTATCAAGTAAATTCTAAAAGCCCGCCTGTAATTTTGAAAAGCAGGCGGGCTTTCGAAGAAAAGGCGGCGGGCTTTTTGACGAAAGCAGGCGGGAGA
>JAITAH010000399.1 GCA_031284225.1 Dysgonamonadaceae bacterium
TCTTCCTTCTCTTTTGGCGATTATCACGCCGGTAGTGGTCGGTTGGATTTTTGGCGTAACCGGAGTAATGGGCTTGTTGGTAGGCGGATTAAGCACCGGTTTTATACTGGCTATCTTTAGGGCTAACGCCGGCGGCGCGTGGGACAATGCCAAGAAATACATCGAAGAAGGAAATCATGGCGGGAAAGGTTCCGATTGCCACAAAGCGACTGTGGTGGGCGATACGGTGGGCGACCCGTTCAAAGATACTTCCGGTCCCAGTTTAAATATTCTCATCAAGCTAATGAGTATGGTGTCCATCATTATGGCCGGGATGACGGTGGCCTGGAGTTTGTTTTAAATTAACCGGTACATGCCGCCGGGCAAGCAGCGGATAATTCCTTTCATTTCCAGTTCAAACAGTAACGGGGCTAATTGGCTGACAGGCATATTCAATTCGATGCAGAAAGCGTTTAATTGTACGGTGTTTTTCGTCGCCAAGAGTTCCGTTATGCTTTGTTCTTCGGGAGTCAAATCTGGAAAAAGGATGCGTTGGACAGCCGGGCGTCGCTTTTCCTGAGATTCGTTCCAGCACATTTCCCGGAAAATATCTTCCGCACAGGTAACCAGGGCGGCCTTTTTGTATTTGATGAGCGAATTGCAGCCTTCGGAACAGAGATCCGTCGCTTTTCCGGGAACGGCAAAGATGTCCCGATTGTACGAATCGGCAATGCTGGCGGTAATCAAAGCGCCGCCTTTGGCGGCCGATTCCACGACAAGGGTGCAATCGGAAATACCGGCTACAATGCGGTTGCGTTTCACGAAATTTTGCCGGTCGGGATTGGTTCCGCTCATGAAATCGGTCAATAATCCGCCCTGTTCAAGCATTTCGACGGCCGTATTCCGGTGAGCGGAAGGGTAAATCCGGTCTAAGCCGTGCGCTAAAACGCCGATGGTCGGCAATTGGTATTTCAAAGCGGCTTTGTGGGCGCAAATGTCGATACCATAAGCCAGTCCGCTCACAATAACGGCGCCGGGATAAGTTGCGGCAATGCCCTGCAACAAGTCTTCCGTCATCGCTTTTCCGTAAGGGCTGGCATTTCGGGTGCCCACTACGCTGATGATTTTTTGCGTATTCAAATCGGCTTTGCCTTTCAAGTATAGCAGAATGGGTGCATCGACACATTCCTTCAAACGGTGGGGATACGCTTCGTCTTGAATAAATAACGCGGCGATTTGGTTTTTCCGGATAAAGGCGACTTCCTGTTCGGCGCGACGCAATACGTCGGGTTGATGAATTTCGGCGATTATCCGGCGGGAAATTCCCGGAATCCGTTCCAAACGCTGGGCTTTTTCTTTGAACAAAAACGATACGTCGCCTAAAGTTTCAATGATTTGCCGGGCGGTAACAGCGCCGACGCCTTTGATTAACGTAGCGCCGATCCGGTAAATTAAGTCCTGGTCATTCATATCGTTGCATTTATTGTTCGGAAGAGAGGTAGTCGCTCATGATTGTATCGAAAAAATCGCCCCGCGATAATTGATTACGGATTAAAACGACGGCTTCGATTTGTCCTTTGCAGCACAGAACGCCGTCGGCTTTTCGGCGAATGATTTGATGGAAAATGATTTTAGCGCCTTTTCGTTCGACCGTTAGGGAAGAAAGAAAAACGTCGCTTCCGGTTAATGAGGTTTTATAATACAGATCGGCGCGAGTTACTACCGGATCCACGCCGGCAGCGTGCGCTTCCCGGAACGAAGTTCCCAGACTTTGCATAAATTCGTGTCGGGTATTTTCAAAATAATGCAAATAATTCGCATTGTTGACAACGCCTTGCGCGTCGCATTCATAGTCGCGCACTTTCATTTCTATTTCAAAGATTTTTTTCATGATGCTTTCACCCGTTTATATAATTTATCGGAAGGACGCACTTTTTCCGGCGTCGGCATGGAAAAGTATTCGCCGCGCACGGTTTCCGTTACCGGTTTCAGATCGACGCGGATTTCTTCGACGGTCGAAAACAGAGCGCCGGTAGTAGTTCCCGTAATCAGGATATTGTCGCCCACTTGCAGGCGTTGCGTTTCCATCAGAAATTCCGCCACTTTCAGCTTGGGAAAATATTTAATGACTTTGCCGACGTACAATTTCTTTTCCGTAGCTTGGTTGCCGTATTGATGGCTCCATTCGCCCAAACGCTGTCCGAGGTAATAGCCGTTCCAAAAACCGCGATTAAATACGGTTTTCAGGCGGTTGTCCCAATCGGCGATTTTTTCTTCCGTAAATTGATTTTCGCAAACGGCGGTAATAGCTTCCTTATAACATTCGCTCGTTACCCGGACGTATTCGGGTCCGCGGGCGCGCCCTTCGATTTTGAACACGCGAACGCCCGCTTCCATCATCCGGTTGATAAAATGAATGGTCTTCAAATCTTTGGGCGACATAATGTAGGGATTGCCGACGGCTAATTCTATATCGCTGTCGCGGTCTTTAACGGCGTATTCGTGCCGGCATACTTGATTGCAGGCGCCGCGATTGGCCGAAGCGTTCATTTCGTGCAGGCTCAAATAACATTTGCCGGAAATAGCCATGCACAAGGCGCCGTGGGCAAACATTTCGATTTTCACAAGTTGTCCCGAAGGGCCTTTGACGGCCTGTTTTTCAATTTGCCCGCTGATTTCCCGGACTTGTTCCAGATTTAATTCCCGCGCCAGAACTACCACATCGGCAAACCGGGCATAGAATTTCAACGCTTCGATGTTAGAAATATTCAGTTGTGTCGAAAGGTGAACTTCGACTCCAATGCTCCGCGCATACATCATCGCCGCCACATCGGCAGCAATAATGGCCGACAGTTTCGCTTCCCGCGCCGCATCGATGATGGCGCGCATTTGCGATAAATCGCTGTCGTAAATAATCGTGTTGACGGTCAGGTAACTTTTCACGCGATGTTTCCGGCAAATCCGGGCAATTTCGTGTAAATCGTTGATGGTAAAATTATTGGCGGAACGGGAACGCATGTTCAATTCCTCGATACCGAAATAAACCGAATCGGCGCCTCCCTGAATGGCTGCGGCCAAAGACTCGTAAGAGCCTACGGGCGCCATTATTTCATATTGAGGGACATTTTTCAATTGACAAGTATTTTTTCAAAATATTCGACAAATTTTCTTTCGGCAGGAACCCTAAGGTTGATATTAAATTTTGACAGTTCATCGGGAAAATCGTTGTTCACGTGCAAAGGTAAATATTTTTCAGTAAAAAAATTGTATTTTTGCACCATTTGTAAATTATTCGGATGAAAATAGGATCTCTTACTTTCGACAAATATCCCGTATTCCTTGCGCCGATGGAAGACGTAACCGATCTTTCCTTTCGCCTGCTGTGTAAGGAATTCGGCGCGGATATGGTTTATACCGAGTTTATTTCGAGCGACGCCTTGATTCGGCAAATCAACAAAACCAAAGCCAAGTTGGAAGTCGCCGGAGAAGAGCGTCCGGTGGCGATGCAGATTTACGGCAAAGATACGGCGGCCATGGTCGAAGCGGCGTTGATTTGCGAAGAAGCCCGTCCCGATATTCTGGATATCAATTTTGGCTGTCCGGTCAAAAAAGTTGCCGGAAAGGGCGGGGGCGCCGGCATGTTGCGAACGCCGGAAAAGATGCTGGAAATAACGGCGGCCATAGTGAAAGCCGTCCGAATACCCGTAACCGTCAAAACCCGCTTGGGATGGGATAACGATCACAAAATCATTGTCGATTTGGCCGAACGATTGCAGGATTGCGGTATCGCCGCGTTAACCGTTCACGGCCGCACCCGCGCCCAGATGTACGCCGGCGAAGCGGATTGGACGCTGATCGGCGAAGTAAAAAAGAATCCGCGGATGCACATTCCCATTATCGGCAACGGCGATATTACCTCGCCGGAAAGCTGCCGGGAAGCGTTTGACCGCTACGGGGTAGATGCGGTGATGATTGGCCGTGCAAGCATCGGCGCGCCCTGGATTTTCAAAGCAATCAAACATTATTTAGCCACCGGCGAAGAACCCGTTAAAGAATCCTTTCAATACGGTTTGTCGGTGTTGAAGCGGCAAGTGTTGCAAAGCGTTGCCCGGCTGGACGAGCGGCGAGGTATTTTGCACAGTCGTAGGCACATAGCGGCAAGTCCACTCTTTAAAGGCATTCCCGATTTTAAGCCGACGAAAATTGCCCTCCTGCGGGCGAACACCGTGCAGGAATTATTTGACATAATGGATACGATTTCTATCTTTTAACAACCATTTCTCGCCAAACAGTTTGTTTTAACATCTTTTATGAAAAAATATTTGTTTAGAGCTTTCATTTGATTTATCTTTGTCGCGTAGTTTTTTCATAATAGTATTAGATTTAAGGTTAACAAAGATTGGATTAGGGTGTTCGTGAGAATGCCCTTTTTCAGTTTTAAAGCAGTATTAGTTAATCGAGTCGTTTTCTCACATCCGTTCCCCAAAGCAATTTTTTCCGCAGCGTATCAAAAAACCGTTGCTGCAGGCGTTTGACGACTTTCAGTGTAAAATCCGCTTTCCGAAGTAGGAACTCGCTGCCGGAAGGAAATGGAACCGAACGCCCGTCCAGCGAAACAAGGAAATTCTTTTGCCGCGATTCGACTATCATGCGTATTTGGTAATCTGCCGGAATAACCAGCGGCCGCATGTTCAGCGAATGCGGCGCCACCGGGCTAAGCACCAAACTTTCGGATTGCGGCAGGATAATCGGCCCGTTAACGCTCAGGTTATAAGCCGTGGAACCGGTCGGCGTGGACAGCAGTAAGCCGTCTGCCCAATATTCGGTCAAAAATTCGTCGTTGAGATAAACCGAAACGGCAATCATCGAAGCCGTATCCCGCTTTAGAACCGCAATTTCGTTCAGCGCATAACGGAACGGACAGGCCGGGAGCGTCGAAGTTTCCAATTGCAGCAAGTTTTTTTCTTCCAGCCGGTATTCGCCCCGGAAAATTTCTTCGAGAGTTGAGTGGATTTCGTCGGCGCCGGTATCCGCCAAAAAGCCCAGACGACCGGTATTGATCCCCAGCATGGGAATTGGCTGCCGGCCTATCCACGCCGCCGTTCGGAGGAATGTGCCGTCGCCTCCCAGACTGAAGGCCATATCTAAGGGAAAAGACTCGCTGTCAATCAGTCCCTGCACGTCCGGCGTAAAGGCAAACGTTTGGGATAAGTAGCGGTAGAAATGGTCTTCGACCCAAATTTCCGTGTCCCGTTCCTTCAACCGGTCGAAAAGCGCCCGGATGAAATTTTGCTTTCCCGCCTGATATTCGCTGCCGAAGATTCCGATTTTCATATTTTTATACGTGAATCATTTATTTTCTAAAGATCGTTTAGTTTAAGCATTGTTGAAAGCAATCTCCGATTGATAAACTTTCGAAGGCGATCTCTTCTGGATATCCGTTTTTACACTGTCCGAGAAAGATTTATCGTTTTCCTGCGTATCGGAAGTTTTCGATACAATTTCTTCTTTTATCCCGTGATTATCAATTATGTTACCGTTACTGTCAACAGCAACAGCGCCTTTCTGAATTAGAAGCAAGTTGTCGTTTTTTTCCGACACATCCGGATTTCGGACATAAATTGTTCTTCCTTTTTTCAGTCCGTCAATAACGCCTGCCCAAGTACCTCCTTTTGTTTCTTTTCCCTGTCTGTTTCTTGACGGTTTCGATTCGGCGACATAAATATCCCTTGCAAGTCCGTAAATGATAGTATTACGAGCCATAGCCAATTCTTTTCCCCATCCTGCCTGCGGGTGGAAAGTACTCAAAACCAAAACGTCGCCATCAATAATTTGCCTGTAATAAGTTTTAAATCCCGATTCAAACGTCATTATTCCTTGCGGTAATACGATTATGCTTTGTCCTTTGCAAGCGATAGACGAATCTAATGCCTGCTTATCAACTCCTTTTGCAAATCCGCTTACCACAACTTTGCACTCTTTGCTCACTATACGGGTAATGTTGTCCGTAAATTTTAAGGCAATATCCGAAGCGTCTCTTGAACCTACGATAGCGACAGATTGCTCAGACATTATTTTTTTGTTTCCTTTAGTATATAAAACTGTCGGCGCCGATTTTTTCAGATTTTCTTTCAAAATGTTTGAATACTCCGGAGAAATTACCGGAATAACTTCAATACCGCTGTTCTGTAATTTTTCTGCCAAAAAGGCGTAACTTGCAAGCGAAGATTTTACCTGCAACAAATCTGTAATCCGTATTTCATTAATTTGAAAATCGTTCTTCCAACATTCTTCGGGAAGTTTGAAGAAATCTTCGATTGACATTTTTTTGTCACGATAAAACTGAATGATAAGGTTCATTTTATCTTCGTTTTTCCATCCGTTGCTGTTGGAAAAACTCCAAGCCGGCAATTCGTGTGCCAGCGCCATCCAAT
>JAITAH010000402.1 GCA_031284225.1 Dysgonamonadaceae bacterium
TTTCGACCACTTCTTTGATTTGATTGAAATGTTTTAAAGCCACCCGTGCCTGTTCGATGATTTTTTGTCCGATCTCCGTCGGTTCCACCGGATGCTTGGATCGGTCGAAGATTTTTACCTCGAGTTCGTCTTCCATTTTCTGGATCATCATGCTTAGGGTGGGTTGTGTGATGTTGCATCCTTCCGCCGCTTTGGCAAAATGGCGAAAGCTATCGACCGCCAAAATGTATTCTAACTGTTGTATGTTCATAACGTGAATTTGTTTTTCGATACAAATATAAAAAATATCGGCGGAATGGACGATAAAATTGAATAATTTGTATTTTTGTGTCTTCAAACGTCAATTTCATGATCAAACAATTGTTATTAGTAGGATTCGGCGGGGGCATAGGAAGTATTCTCCGGTTTCTCGCCTCCTGGTTTACGGCTAAATCCGGAAATGATGCGTTTCCGGTTGCCACATTTACCGTTAACGTCGTCGGCTGCCTCTTGATCGGCCTTTTAACCGGATGGGCGATGAAGCAAAACTGGCTGGATGCAAACATGCGTCTGCTGCTAATAACCGGTTTTTGCGGCGGTTTCACTACGTTTTCGACTTTTTCGCTGGAAAACATGCAACTGTTTCAGGCGGGACAGTACCTTTCGCTGGTTTTGTATGTTTTGGCCAGCATCGGATTGGGATTTGCGGCGGTAAGTATCGGATTATTAATTACAAAATAGATGAAAAAACGGTTGATGGCAGCAGTAATCCTCTTCGGGTGCTTTTTTGCCGGCAATAAGATGCAACCGACGGCATTGAATACCGATTTGCCCCTTTCGGTGAGTGAAAAATACGTTGCCGAAACGCTGTATTTGCTCGTCGGCTCCTATTCGGAGGGCGATACGCCGGGAATTTCCATTTACGGTTTAAATCTGCAAACGGGTGATTTTAAGTATGTCAGCGATGTGAAAGCGGTCGTCAACCCTTCGTACCTGACCGTTTCGCCCGATGAAAAGTTTGTCTATGCGGTGAATGAAACTGCCGCCGGGGCGGTAAGCGCTTTTGCGTTCGACAAAACGAATGGGGTTTTGAGGTTCATTAACCGGCAACCGGTTGGCGGTGGCGATCCTTGTTATATTACGGTCGATCAAGCGGCAACCGCTCTGATAACGGCCAATTACAGTGGCGGCAATCTCTCGGTACTATTGCTGGAAAAAAACGGAAGTGTCGGAAAATTAACCCAAAACATTCGTTTTTCGCCTGAATCGCACATACATACAGCCGTTTTTTCGCCCGGTGAAAAGCAGCTCTGGGCCACGGATTTGGGGGAGGATTGTATTTATACCTTTGAAGTAACCCAAAAAGAAAACCATTTTTTCCTGAAACAACTACCGGAAAAGACTATTCGGCTCGAACCCGGTTCCGGCCCCCGCCATCTGGCGATTCATCCGGACCAAAATACGGTCTATTGCATCAACGAGTTATCCGGAAAAATCACCGTCTTCAAAACCGGTGAAACCGGCGCCTTATCGCCCATCCAGTACATTGCCGCCGATACCACTTCCGGTACGGGGCGCAAGGGCAGCGCCGACATCCATCTCTCGCCGGACGGACGGTTTCTCTATGCCTCCAACCGTTTGAAAGCCGATGGAATAGCCATTTTTTCCATACATCCCGGCGATGGCCGGTTAACCTTTGCCGGCTATCAGCCGACCGACATTCACCCGCGGAATTTCACTATTTCCCCCAACGGAAAGTTTTTGTTGTGCGCCAATCGCGACAGCCATACGGTGCAGATTTTTGCAGTCGATTCCCTCACCGGACAATTGCAGGATACCGGGAAAATCATCTCCCTCCCCCGGCCGGTTTGTTTGAAATGGTTGGGAAAACTTTTGGTTAATGATTAGTTATTAATGGTTAATATCAAAAATTACAGAATCGTCATTGCGAGCGGAGCGAAGCAATCCAGACCATTGTGCACTTCGCGCACGGCGCTGGGTACTCGGTGCACGGGGGCGCTTGCTTGCACGCTTTGCGCCCACCCAGTACCGAGCGCCCAGCAACAGTACTTTGCGCGACAGTTCATCTTGTAAGAGTGGATGTAATAATGACTGAATAAAAAACATTATCTTTGCAATTGGAATAGCGTATTTTCTCATTTAAAATTCTGTTTTAATACTATTAAAGATATGTGCTTTAAGACAATGAAAGGGATTTTGACTGCATTAATTGCCATAGTAACTGTTTCTTTTTCGCAGGCAACCGAATTGAATTACGGCCTTTATTTCAAATCATACGCCGATTTGGGGCACAACCGCACGTCTCTCATTTTGGATAATGGCGATAGGCTGAAAATGAAGGATGAAACGACGCTGACGTTCGACATGTATATCCGGAAAGACTTGGAATTTGGATATATTGTAAACATCGTCAGCGATTCGGGCGATAAAATATCCCTTAATTTCAGCGCCGACAACAAAGACAACCGTTATCCGAGCCTGATTATCAACGAGAGTTTTTATCCCATTACCAATAAAATAGAATTTGAAAAATGGTTTCCCGTAAGTCTGAAATTCTCTACCCGTCAAAATAGCCTGCATTTATCTTACGGGGATGCAAAACTGTCTTACCCCTTAAATTCCAGTCGTTGGAACTATATTAGAACCGCGTTCGGCATTTGCCGCTTTCATGGTTTTGAATCATTCGAAACGGCTGCCGTAAACATAAAAGATATAAAAATCTACCATAAAGAAACACTGATAAGGCATTGGGCTTTAAAGGAACATAACGACAACGTCTGTTACGATTTGATCAACAATGTTCCGGCAATAGCCCTCAATCCCGTATGGCTCATAGACAGTCATACGAACTGGAATAAAATTTATTCCAAAGAATTTAACTACAACAATCCGCATTATGCTTTTGATGTTCAACGCAATATTCTGTATCTCGTTCCCGATGAAAAAACAATTATCGCCTACAGTCCGGTTTCCGGCAAAGACAGCATCATCTACGTAAAAAGCGGCTATCCGGCCAGTATCAGCACAAATGGTTTGATATACGACCGTTTGAACGACGAACTGGTATCCTATTCTTTAGACGAAGAAACCGTTTCCCGCTTCTCGTTCAAAACCCGCGAATGGTCCCAAACCACTCCCTGCCAAACAGAAACCCGTTTCTGGCATCATACGGCCTCGATTAATCCTG
>JAITAH010000319.1 GCA_031284225.1 Dysgonamonadaceae bacterium
TTCGGTTTTCGACTCAACCTCCGGCAGAAGCTACCTGTTTGTTGAACTTAGTTCCTTTATTTCATCCGCCGGTCGGAACTTCCCGCGGACTATCTCCGATATAACTGTACCACCGGTTCGGATCGCTTCGAAGCCACAGCTCCGGGTGATGTCTCGTCCCTGCTCCTTGAACAGGAATAAAGCTTATGATTTACTATGCTTCAATCAAGCAGCGAGAGCGTAAGTATTTTCGCCAATTAATTTTTATCATCTGTGATTTAAGCGCCGGACAACGACGCATTGCATGCTTACAAACCACTTCTACCCGCTGTCAAAACCGGTCAACCCCATGATTTGCGGCGCAAAATGTACGAAACATTATCGGGATATGCAAAAAATACCGTATTTTTGCACTTCGTATGAAAATCCGTTTTCAACTCAACTACCATACCGTATGGGGACAAACCATACATATTGCCGGATCGATCCCTGCTTTGGGGCAATGGAATCCGGCGGCAGCGCCGCAAATGCAAACCGGGGGCGACGGTTATTGGTCATACGAACTCCATTTGCCCGATGCGCATCCGACGCCCATTGAATACAAATTTTGTCTGATCAGTCCTCCAATGCCTTGGAAACCTCAAT
This sequence comes from Dysgonamonadaceae bacterium, assembly GCA_031284225.1. The sequence continues at coordinate 625 of JAITAH010000319.1, forward strand.
CGACCGTTCGTTGGGAAACCGGTTACAATCGGCGCCTTTTCCCGGACGAATGGGCGAACGACGACGTTCTCTCTTTTTCTTCCATTGAATTTCAAGAGGAAAATTCCCCTTGGAAATGCGCAGGAGTGGCCATTCCCGTATTTTCCCTGCGAAGCAGGAACAGTTTCGGCGTCGGCGATTTCGGCGATTTGCTTCTATTGATTGATTGGGTAAAAATGACTCATCAAAAAATCATTCAACTCTTGCCGGTGAACGATACTACCCAAACGCACGCCTGGCCGGATTCATACCCTTACAACGCTATATCCATTTACGCTTTGCATCCGCTCTATCTGAATATGGACGCAATGGGGAGGTTGAACGATCCCAAACGACGCGCTTTCTACCAAAGGCGCCAAAAAAAATTAAACGCTTTGCCTGTTCTCGATTATGAAGCGGTGGATCGATTGAAATGGGATTTTTTTAAGGAACTGTTTCGGCAGGCAGGGGAAAAGGAACTTCTCTCTCCTCCCTATCTCTCTTTTTTTGAAGACAATAAGGAATGGTTGATACCATACGCCGCTTATTGCTGTCGGCGCGACCGGTCGTCCATACCCGAATTGTATTATTACATTCAATTTCACGCCAACCAACAAATGAATTGCGCGCGGAATTACGCCCGGCAACAAGGGATTATCCTCAAAGGCGATATACCCATCGGAATTAACCGCGACAGCGTCGAAGCCCTGACCGAACCCGACTATTTCAACCGGGATTTCCAGGCCGGCGCCCCACCCGACGCTTTTTCCGCCGATGGACAAAACTGGGGCTTCCCTACTTACAATTGGCCGGCTATGGAAGCCGACGACTATCAATGGTGGAAAAAACGCTTCCGTAAAATGGCCGATTATTTCGACGCTTATCGAATCGACCATATTCTCGGATTTTTCCGTATCTGGCAAATTCCGGCAGGACAAACCACCGGACTGGCCGGTTATTTTTATCCGGCTTTGCCGCTGTCCGTCGCCGACGTTGAACATGCCGGTTTAGCATTCGACCGCATCCGGGATTTATTTATTGAAGACGGAAATCAAGCGTTGCATTATCATCCGCGTATCGTCGTCGAGGAAATGACTGCCTATCAACAACTCAGCGATGCGGAAAAACAATCGTTCAATCAACTGCATGACGATTATTTTTACCATCGCAATAATACATTCTGGAAAGAGCAAGCCCTGAAACATCTCACGCCATTAAATGCAACGGGCATGCTGCCTTGTGGGGAAGATTTGGGGATGATTCCGCCATCCGTTCCTGACGTGATGCGCCAACTGCAAATCCTCAGCCTCGAAATCGAACGAATGCCCAAATCGTGGAACAATGAATTTACCGATTTACAACATATTCCCTACCTTTCCGTCTGCACAACATCTACGCACGATATGACTACGCTGCGCGGTTGGTGGAAAGAAGACAAGGAAAAAACACAACGATACTACAACCAAGTATTAAAACGCGAAGGTATTGCTCCCGAAGACTGTGCGCCGGAACTGTGCAAACATATTATATACAATCATTTATCCTCTCCCTCCATGCTCGCCGTTATTCCTTTACAGGACTGGTTGTCGATGGACAAACAGTTACGCGCTTCCAATCCCGACAGCGAACGTATCAATATTCCGGCACACTCGCGCCATTATTGGCAATACCGGATGCATCTCGCCATCGAAGAATTACTAACAGCCACAGAATTAAATGAAACCATTCGAAACCTGATTCGCGATACCTCCCGAAACGACTAACGGCTTATTCTTTATTCCGTACATATTCGATCAGTTCTTTCACGACCGGTTTCGGTTGATAATTCCGGTCAAAAAGCAAAGCATAATCCGTGCGCCCGCGAACCGGCCAATCATTCCGCCACGATGCATCGTCAGTAACGCCCCATAGAGTTACTCTATCCACGTGGTCGGCATGTTTTAATAACAATGCAAACAAATCTTCGTATCGTCTATATAATTGAGTAGCAATCGAATCCGGAAGCCCTTCCGAATACGGATTGAGCGATTGCCGATATTCGAAGTTAGCCGCCACATCCGCGCCCACACGAGGATCCGGCGCCGGCAACACCGAAAAATCTAATTCGGTAATATTCACCCTGCAACCCAAATCGGCGAAAGCCGCCAAACTTTTTTCAAATTCGTTGAAATCCGGGAATTGTAATCCGAAATGTCCTTGCATCCCAATGCCATCCACTTTGACGCCTTGTGCCTGTAATTTTTTCACCATATTCACTACGCCGTTCCGTTTCCCTTCATGCGCCATTGAATAATCATTGTAATATAATTCACATTCCGGGTCAGCCTCATGGGCAAACTCAAACGCCCATTTTACAAAATCTTCTCCGATAATTTGATAAAATTTGGAATTTCTCCATGAACCATCATCCAAAATGGCTTCATTCACCACATCCCATCCTTTGATCCGGCCTTTATAACGACTTACAACCGTTGTAATATGGTCTTTCATCCGTTGAATCAATTCTTCGCGCGAAACATCCTGTCCGTTTTCATCCGTAAAAAACCATTGAGGCGCTTGGGAATGCCAAATCAAACAATGTCCGATAATCGTCATTCCGTTTTCTTCGCCGAATTTCACATACCGGTCGGCTTCATCAAAATAAAAATTTCCCTTTTCCGGTTGAAGACTCTCGCTTTTCATACAATTTTCCGCCGTAATGGAATTAAACTCTTTTTTCAAAATCCGAATCGAAGCCGTATCCTGCCCCGACGAAATCTTTGTATTAATAGCCGCTCCGATCAGGAATTTTCCGGAATAGGCGTCTTTCAATGTAGTCGGTTTCGGAGTAGAACAAGCCGACAATACAACGCTCGCCGTCCCAGCGACAAAGAATAAAGGAATTATTTTTCTGAATTTCATATAATAAATATTTAAATTACAATCATTTACGATTTTCCCAAATATCGTTCTTCAATTTCCTTGTTTATTGCGTCTATCTTATCATCTTCTAACTCATATTTCGAAATAATAAACATGGCCAGTAATAAAAGAACCGCCGGGATAACCACTACCAGCCATAATATTCCTTGCTGAGCCAGAGCGGATTGCTCAACTTTTTCCGCATCAAAATGAGTCATGGACAGAACAATACCGGGAATAACGCCACCCAAAGCAAAACCGGCTTTGAAAAAAATACCCGTTAAAGCGTTCACAACGCCGGAAATTCGTTTTCCGGACTTTAACTCTCCATACGAAATTACCTCAGGAACCAACGCCCACATATAACCGGTAGCCACAATCACACCGGTCGATTTAACGAATTGAGCTATATATATCAACAATAACTGCTCTTTCAACGCCGGAACGGTAGATATAACGTACAACATCGCCATTCCTATGATCGCCACGACTAAAAACACGTAAAACATTTGCTTTTTCCCTATCGCTTTTTTTATAGCCGGAACCAAAGGCATAAAGATGAAAGCAGGAATCGACCCCAACGCATTGAAAATCGGTAGCGCATTGGCATGTCTCACATTATACTGCATGTAATAAGCCGACGCCGAATTGCCGATCGCCATCATCGCAAACGCTGTAATAAAGAAAAACGCCAATATACGCAACGGTCTGTTCCGGACAAATTCGGTAAACAAATCCGCATAACGCACCATATCCGTTTTAGTTTCTTCCATCACCACACGTTCTCTTGTTTGCGTAAAACAAAAACACAGCAAACAAAAACCCACCAAGGCATATACCGTCATTACCGCAAACCAAACGCCTGACGACGCCGGTTGCGACCAATCCTGATTCGGCGAAAAATGCTGAATCAGCGCCGGAACGCCGAATTGAACAGCCAAACCGCCCATGTTGGCCATAAACATGCGGGTAGCGGTTAATTTCGTAATCTCATCCGTATCACGTGTGAGCGAAGCATTTAAGGCGCCATAAGGCACATTCACCAGAGTATAACACAATGATAAAGTAACATACGTAATA
>JAITAH010000205.1 GCA_031284225.1 Dysgonamonadaceae bacterium
GTTAGTGCAAAGGTACGCGAAAAATATAATATAACTGAACTTGCCTGATATTATAGTGGTAGATTCGGGTTGCGAAGTTATAGGCTGATTTACTTCTTTATTTCCTTGGGCGATGCTCCGAATTGTTTTTTGAATCGTTTGGAGAAATAGGAAGATGACCCGAAGCCCACTAAAAAACAGATTTCATTAATCCGGTAGGAGCCTTCCTGCAATAATTCGGCGGCCTTTTTCAGCCGGACTAACTGTATAAAATCGTTGGGCGTCAGTTCGGATATTCCTTTAATCTTCCGGTGCAGGCTGGAGCGGCTCACGTGCAATTCGTCTGCCAACGAGTCCACATTGAAATCCGTATTCGACAAGTTTTTATCAATAATTTGGACCACTTTTTCCAGAAAAATTTCATCTGCCTTTGTCAGCGCAATGCTGCCGGCATTTTGGGTGGGGGAGTTGATGAAAGCCTGCTTCACCTTATTCCGGTTGGTAAAGATGTTAGATAGCTGAGCCAGCAAATGCTCCATTGAAAAAGGTTTTTCCACATAAGCGTCGGCGCCGGCGTCCAAACCTTCAATATGCGATTTGATGTCGGCTTTGGCCGTCAGCAAAATCACCGGGATATGGCTGTAATCTACGTTGGCTTTTACTTCGGCGCAGAGTTGCAAGCCGTCCATTTCCGGCATTATAATATCGGAAACGATAATATCCACATTTTCCTTCTGAAGGCATTCCAGTGCGATTTTTCCGTTCGGCGCCTTTATGACTTTGTAAAGCAGTTTCAGCCGGTTGTATAGAAAATGCCTCATTTCCTGGTCGTCTTCCACAATCAGGACGGTGGGCTTGGTTTTGAACGCGATTTCTTCGCCCGCCGCCGCTTCGGTTTCCGGTTCCATATTCTCTTCCCTCACTGTAATCACGGAATCTTGTGTCAATGGAAGCTGCAGCGTGAAAATATTCAATTGGCCGGATGAAATTTCGAGGTGCAATTTCCCCTTGTGCAATTCGGCCAGCGAGCGTGCCAGCGGCAATCCCAAGCCGGTGCCTGATTTAATACTGTTTCCGTTTTCATCGCCAATCTGGAAAAACGGCTCAAAAATCTTTTCTTTCATCTCTTCCGGAATCAGGTAGCCGTCGTTGGAAACTTTGAGCCAGAATTGGTTTTCGCCGGCGATTTCCAGTGCCGCCACAATCTTTGCTTTGGCATATTTGATGGCATTTGTGAAGAGATTGCTCACGATTTTGGTAAAAGCCTCCCTGTCGATATCGGCAAAAAGTTTTTCCGCAGGAAGTTGAAGTTCAAAATTCAGGTTTTTCCGCCGGGCTGTCAGTTCGAAACGGACATATACTTCTTCGATGAGTTGCTTGACGTTGGAATGCACGTAGTTCAGTTGGAAACCTTTGGCTTCCATTTTGCGGAAATCGAGCAATTGATTGGATAAATTCAGCAGGCGGTTGGTGTTCTTTTCAATCACTTTCAGGTTTTCCGCCATTTCCTCCGCTTCCATTTCGTGCGTGAGGATGTATTCTACCGGCCCTTTGATTAAGCTTAGCGGCGTGCGTATTTCATGGGCGATATCGGTGAAAAAAGCGATTTTCGCGTTATACAGCTCTTTGTTTTTTTCGTTTTCGAATATTTCCAATTTTCTCTTCTCCAGCCGTTTCAGCCGTTTATGGTAAGACGCGAAAAACCAGAAGAGAAACAGCAGCAAGAGCAGCGTGTAAATCGCATACGCCCAAATCGTCTTGTAAAACGGAGGATGGATATATATGGCAAGGCTGACCGGCGTTTCGTTCCATTTCCCATCGCTGTTTGAGCCTTTCAGGCGGAAAACATAGTTGCCCGGCGGAATGTTGGCGTAGGCCATGCTGTTATGCCCGGTGAGGTGCGTCCATTCCTTTTCGAAGCCTTCCAGCATACAGGCATATTTGTTTTTCTCGGGCGCCATGTAGCTCAATGCGGCAAAGTCGATGCTGAAAGAGGCCTGGTTGTGCTTCAAATGTATTTCGTTTGTTAAATGAAACGGTTGTTTCGGGGAAAAACCCTCCTCCTCGTTTTTCGTTTCTTTGTTGAACAGGCGGAAGCCGGTAATAACAACCGGAGGAATATAGTCATTTTCGGTAAAGCCCAGCGGGTCGAAAGCAATAAAACCGTTCAGGCAACCCCAGTACAGCTTTCCGCCCGGCGTTTTATAGCCCGACTTGTAATTAAACTGATTGCCCAGTAACCCATCGGCAAGCGTGTAAGTTTTTATGGCGCCGTTGTCGGGATTGAAGCAGGAAAGGCCGTTATTGCTGGTGAACCAAAGTTTCCCATTGCCGTCTTCCAGCATTTTATATACCACGTCATTGGGCAATCCGTCTTTGGTGGTGTAGGAAATGAAACTTTCATCATCCGGATTATATTTACAAAATCCGCCGCCTTCGGAAGTAAACCACAGGTTTTTCTTGCTGTCTTCGTAAATAGAGATGATTTTATCGTGGGATAAACTTTTTTCGTTTCCCGGTTCATGCCTGAATACTTTCCATTCCTCGTTGCGGGGATTGTAGCGGAAAAGCCCCTGGTTGAACGAGGCAAACCACAACAAACCGTCGTACGATTGAAAAATATCATAGATGAAAGCATCGCCTGTGTACTTTATTTTGGTGAAATTATCCTGCTGCGGGCTGTAAAGCGCCAGTCCGTAAATTGTGCCGAACCAGATGTTTCCGGCGTCGTCCTTGCAAATGGCGAAGACGTTGTTGTCGCACAGGGAATGGGGGTCTTCCGTCTTTTTATACCGGCGGATGATTTTTTTTGTGTTGATGTCGAGTACATCCAGCCCGTGTGCGAATGTCCCGACCCATAATTTATCGCCGTCGGCTAACAGTCCGTGGATATTATGATAGCTGATGCTTTTGTTGGTGCCGTCAGGCATAAAATTCCGGAAAGCGCCTGTACGCGGATTGTAATAGTTCAGCCCGCCGTCTTCCGTGCCGATCCAAAGGCCGCCGTACTTGTCCTGTTGGAATTCCCGGACGCGCTTTCCCCGTATTGTGTTTTGCTTATTTTGCGGATAAAACCGCTCAAAAGGCGAATAATGGGGCGAATAATAATTGACTCCGCCGAAATAGGTACCTATCCACAGCCCGCCCTCGCGGTCTTTATACAAGCTGTAAACCGCGTTATCGGAAAGCGAATAGGGGTCGAAATGTTCGTGGCAAAGATTTTTGATGCGCTGATTCTGCGTATCGTAAATATAAATGCCCGATTCGGTACCGATGCAAAGTTCGTTGTCGGATTTCCGGATAATGTCCCTGACATAAAGGTGGTCGTAATCTTTCGATTCAAACAGCGGTTCGATTTGCTTGTTCGATAAATTGAATCTCTTCACACCCCCATTGGCCGTTCCGATAAGCAAATTATTGTAATTATCCTGAAAAAGACGGTAAATATCGCCTTTGATTTCGTTCCCGTTAGTCAGCGGGATGGCTTCAAACCGGTCATTTTTCCGGTCATACCGGTTCAGGCCGCCGCCATGGGTGCCTACCCACACGTTGTTTTCGCGGTCAATGCAGATACTCCACGCATTGACAATGGTGTTCACTTTATAGAAAATCAACTTCTCCTGTTGCGGCATATAAAGAAATACGCCCTGCCAATCGACGGCAAACCAGATATTCCCATCTTTATCAGGCTTGATGTCATTCACTTCTTTCTCCATGCCGATTCCGCTTGCTGTCTGCAAATCGAAGTGTGTAAAACTCTCCGTATCATGATGATAGATGTAGACACCCATATCCGTTCCTACCCAGATGTCCTCGTTTTCTCCCTGAAAAATGCTCCGGATAAAGTTATTGCCGATACTGTTTTTGTCGTCTTTGTCGTGCCTGAAATTCCGGAACGTATAGCCGTCGTAGCGGCTCAGCCCGTCTTTTGTGCCAAACCACATAAAGCCCTGTTTATCTTGCAAAATGCAGGAAACCGTATTTTGCGGCAATCCGTTTTCAACGCCGAAGCGCCGGAAATAGTAGCTTGGTTCGCCTTGCATGGAAAAGGGAAGGGAAACCGTTAGCAAGAAAAGAGATATGTATAATTTTTTCATTAATTATAGCTGGCAAGCAAAGGTAACAACTTTGACTTTGTAATAAGTGATGTAAGTTGAAATATTCTACCAAAAACGTGTATTTTTCTGTCAAAAATTAAAAACGCCGTGTATTTGGTGAAAAATTACATGCATTTGAAATAATCAATCCACTTTAAATATAGTTCATCGCTTATCTTTGCATTAACATAATATAAACCTTATTTTAACATTTGGGTAAAATAGCCGTAAGCAACATATCAAATATCTCATCATCGGTGTCAACGATGTTCTGATATATAACAACTAATCATTAATTATCTAACAATCTAAAAAGTATGAAAACATGAAACTATCCCAAACCAACCGGCTCTTAAATTGTGAAATCATTAAATCTTTAAACTAAATCATTATGAAAAGTTCTAAAAAGAAGTTGTATTTATTTTTGTGGCTGTGTCTGTTGCCGGCACTAACTTTCGCGCAGACTGCCATTACCGGGACGGTGTTTAACGCCGGCGGCGAAACGGTTATCGGCGCCAATGTGGTGGAAAAAGGCACGCGCAACAGCGCCGTAACCGACGTAAACGGCAAATTCACGCTCAATGTAGCGGAAGGCGCCGTGCTGCAAGTATCCTTCCTCGGATACGTTACTCAGGAAGTGCGGGCTACGCCCAACGTAACTGTTGTGTTGAGCGACGACGCCAAGGCGCTCGACGAAATAGTTGTTATCGGTTATGGCTCTGTAAGGAAGAAAGACTTGACGGGCGCTATTGCCGTGGTTGATACCGAAGAAATGGCTAAAATGGGAACAAGTACAATTTCGTCAGCGCTTCAGGGATTGGCCACCGGCGTTAATGTAAGGAACAGCGGCGTCGCAGGCGGCGATGGCTACATTGAAATTCGCGGCCTGGGCAACCTCAGTAACAACAGTCCTTTATGGGTGGTTGATGGCATGATAACAGGTGCGGGAAACGATTTCAACCCCAATGACGTCGAATCCATCCAGATACTCAAAGACGCTTCTGCCGCTGCCATCTATGGTTCGCGTGCGGCCAACGGCGTTATCATTGTTACTACGAAAAAAGGGCAAAAAGGGCCTTTGAGGGTTGATGTTTCCGTAAAAGAATCAATTGAATGGTCGCCCCGTTATGGCCTGATGAACGCCGCCGAGTTCAAAAAGTATAACGATATGGCGTATGATGAAGGGATTAAAGACGGTGTTTGGAATAGCCCCAAGCAGGTGCACTGGGACAATGACACGGACTGGCAGGATGAAGTGTTAAAAACTGCATTAGTCCAAGATTATAACGTATCTTTGTCCGGCGGAGGAGATTTCGGTAACTATTTTATTTCAGGAGGCTATTACAATAACGAAGGTATGACCTACGGAAATTCATTTGACCGTTACAGTTTTAGGGTAAATACGGCCGGCAAAAAAGGACGTTTCTCATTTGGTGAAACCGTGAGTTTCAACCAAACAAGCCTCGATCGTACACAGACGAGTTCCTATATTGATATGATCCGTATGCTGCCGACCATTCCCGTGTATGACGCAAATAACCTCGGCGGTTATGGCTATGGTTCGGAAGCAAATGCCCGCACATTCGCCACAAACCCGATTGCCCGCGAAGACATTGAAGAGGCCTATACGGATATTTACCGGTTGCGCGCCTCTGCTTGGGGTGAGTTCAAATTCTTCGATTTCCTGAAATACAAGTTAAATGCGGGTATAGACTACATCTGGGACGACTACCGTTACTTCCGCAAAGAAGGTAACTGGACCATGAACCAGGAATACCGCGACCCGACCAGCAGCAAGCAACACATCAACGGGAGAACCGAACTGATTGAGCATACGCTTGATTTCAATAAGGATTTCGGCAGCCATCATGTTGATGCAGTGGTAGGTTTAACCTATCAACACACCTTCTATGAAACGCTCGGCGGGCAACGTTTAAAATTCCCGTTCCTTGGTGGGGAATATATCACGGTGCTGAACGCCGGGCAGGAAACCCAGACGAACTGGAACTCGATAGGCGAAACGGCGCTTATTTCTTACCTCGGGCGCCTCAATTACAACTATGCCGGCAAGTATTACCTGACGTTTACGTTTCGCCGCGACGGCACCTCCAGCCTTGTTAAGGAAAACCGCTGGGGAAACTACCCGTCCATTTCGGCCGCGTGGCGTATCAGCGAAGAAGGTTTTTTTAATATTGGGTGGATAAACGACCTGAAGATCCGCGCCAACTATGGCCAGTTGGGTAATGCCTCCATCGGGAACTGGGATTATGTCGGCACGATTAATCCAAGTATTGTTACCGTGTTCGGTACAGCTCAGAATTTAGTAAACGGCGCTACACAAGTTAAATTGAATAATAGCGATATACGATGGGAGAGAACCGAACAGGCCAATATCGGCTTTGACGCCGCTTTTCTGAATCAACGCTTATCGGTTACGGCCGAATATTATAACTCCAAAACAATCGACGTGCTGACGCCGATGCAAATATCCATGACTACCGGTAATCAAGGCGGTAATCCCTATGTGAATGCGGCAAGTATTAGGAATACTGGGTTCGAACTATCGGCAAACTGGCACGAAAAAAGGGGAGATTTCGATTATGCTGTGGGCGCAGGATTGACTACGGTGAAAAATGAAATACTGGAACTGGGTTATGGCAAAAAGGAATATTATACCGGACAAACAGTAAGCCGGGTAGGCTATGCACTCGGTGAATATTATTTACTGAAAACCGACGGTTTATTCCGTACACAGGCGGAGATTGACAACTATGTTACCTCTAACGGAGTACCGATATTTATAGAGGGAAAACGTCCGCAATTAGGTGATGTAAGGTATATAGACACCGACGATAACGGAGTTATTAATCCTGACGACCGTCAAATCGTGGGCAATCCTTGGCCTGACTTCGTACTGTCGCTGAACGCCAGCCTGTCGTGGAAAAATTTCGACTTCTACATGATGTAGTATGGACAGTTCGGAAACGATGTATTGAACAAGGGATTATGGCAGGGACGGTACTTTGCCGACAATTCCAATTATATCCGTTTCGAAGCCGGGCACGAACCTTACCAGGAAAATCCCAACAGCGATTTTCCCCGCATTATATACAATGACGTCCGCAATACGCGCGGCGATACGGATTACTTTCTCGAAAACGGATCCTACTTCCGGATGAAAACCATCCAAGTGGGATACACGTTCAAGAAAAGCATCCTGTCGTATGCCGGCATTAATTCACTAAGGGTATATGTAAGCGGCAACAACCTGCTCACTATTACCGGATACAAAGGCCTCGATCCTGATTTCCAAAATGGTGATATATGGGATAAAGGTACCGACAATATGGCATTTCCGAATCCTCGCTCTATACAATTCGGATTACAACTCAATTTCTAAGTATTACTCATAAACGTAAGGAACAATGAAAAAAATAATAAATTATATAGTGGTTTTTTTAGGAATTTTTCTTTTGTCGTCTTGCAGTGAAACCCTGTTAGACATAGAAAATCCGAATGAGCCGACGGTTTCTACATTTTGGAAAACCGAAGATGATGCGGAAAAAGGCATCAATGCGGCATACAGCATGTTGTATAAATGCGGCGGATGGATGCGGTGGCTTTCTTTCCGTTACGACCTGGGAAGCGACGAAGGCTGGAGCACCAGCCCGTGGAACGAATTGGCGGAATGGACGCGCTTCAACTATGTGAACTATAACTTCTGGGAAGGGAACCGCGAACATTGGGAAGAATTTTATGTGGGCATTTTCCGTGCCAACCAGGTGTTGAAATATGTGCCCGAAATCGAATTCGCTGACCAACAGAAGAAAGACCGGATACTCGGGCAAGCTGAATTTCTGCGGGCGCTCTGGTATTTTCAGATTGTAACGCTGTGGGAAAAAGGCACGCTAATTCTGGAGCCACAAGATGGAAATTACGTCCCCTCCGATGCTTCCGAAGCACAACTCTGGGAGCAAATTGAAAAAGATTTGAGAAGCGTTATTGACAACAACAAGCTTCCTGAAACATGGGATGCGAATAACGTCGGGCGCGCTACGTACGGTGCGGCAAAAGCGTTATTGGCAAAAGCGTATATGCAACAGCACAAATATACGGAAGCCAAAACCGAACTGCAATGGCTTATTGACAGGGAAGGTACGCTCTACGGGCTGGTCGATGAGTATATGGACAACTTTACCCATTACAATGAAAACAACAAGGAAGGTGTTTTTGAAATTCAGTTCGACGATAAGAACAAGGGGGACGATGGAAATAATGCTTCGATGGCAACTGGTTTCCAACGGACGCAGTTTTATGCGCCGGGTGGAATAGGCTGGCAAGACGGAAAAGCGCGTGCATGGCTCGTTAATGAATATAAAAAAGAAACACGCTTGGACGGCAAAAACGACATCCGCTTGTACCACAATCTGTATTACACGACAAGCGCGCAGGATAACCCGGCTGAAAATCCAAAATTATACGGCCGGGACTGGGAGAACTCGTCAGGGGGCGACCACTTGTTTGTCCGCAAATATTCGACAAGCTATTTCCGCGACAGGGAAGATTATTTTGCCCCCAACAACTTCCGCATAATCCGGTATGCCGATATTTTGTTGTTGTACGCCGAATGTATTATGGAAACCGGCGGGACTACCGCCCAGGCTGCGGTTTATGTGAACAAAGTCCGCCAACGCCCGTCTGTTAACCTGGCGCCATTGGCAAGCAGTCCCTTCTCTGCGTGCCTCGCCTCAAAAGACGCTTTTCTGAAACGTTTGCAAATGGAACGTTCGTTGGAGCTTTGCTTTGAGGGCGTGCGCTGGATGGATATCAAGCGGTGGGAGCTATTGGATTCTCAGGCAGGAATCAATGAACTGAAGTCCCGGGATGACGATTTCAATAACTTCGTTATCGGAAAACATAGGCGTTTGCCCATTCCGCAAGTCGAAGTGGATAACAGCAATGAGCAATTGACACAAAACCCCATGTACTGATAATATGCTAAACAGATTCTTATTGTTCATTGCAGTTTTATCGCTTTCTCTGGCCTGCGGGTCGAAAGAGAATAAAAAGGAAACCGCCGGAGGAGAGCCTGCCGTAAGGACAGGGAACGTCTCCTTCGGTGACCCTTTTATCATGCTGCACAATGGTACATATTACGCCTATGGCACCTCTTCGCCCGACGGCATTATTGTCTATACCTCTGGCGACCTGGCGACGTGGCAAATACCTGAAAACAACCTTGCACTCAGCAAGGCGGACGTTTGGGCCGACCGCTGGTTTTGGGCGCCCGAAGTGTATTACATCAACGGCAAATTCTACATGTATTATTCTGCCGACGAGCATATCTGCGCGGCGGTTGCCGACAATCCGCTCGGTCCCTTCAGGCAGGAGGTGCAAAAACCCATGATTGAAGGCGAGCAATGCATCGACAATTCGCTGTTTATTGACGACGACGGCAAGGCATATCTCTATTTCGACCGCTTCAATG
>JAITAH010000224.1 GCA_031284225.1 Dysgonamonadaceae bacterium
GATTCTGTTAATATCTCAAATGGCATAAATTTGTCGTCAAGTCCAAGATATGATATTTTAATAAAATATCTGCCGCTTTCCACTTTATCAAACAGGAACAGTCCGTCTTCCCCGCTCACGGTTCCTGTTATGAAAACAGAATCCGGTAATGAGAGTAGTACTACATTAGCATATTCCAATGGCTTTTTTGATGTTGCTTCAATTACTTTCCCTGAAACAGGGACGGACGCCTTTACAGAAAAGGCAAATAAAAAACTCAGGCCTATTATGCCCACAAAAATTTTCTTTTGCATATTCGTTATAGTTTTTATAAACTCTGTTAAGTAATCAAAATTATAAAACAAAAAGGGCGTGGAATTAACTATTTACTGATACTTAGGTCTTCCACAGCCCACAGAGAAAATAAGTTAAACCCCCACGCTTTAATATGAATAATTGGAAAAATAGGATGTATTCAATTCAGCTACAATATTTTGCTTTAGCGAATCAATTCGTACGAGAATTTTCTTTTTGCCTTTGTGGCGTATTACTTCACAATCGAATCCGCAAAAGACGCCCGCCATAATTTTACGTTTTTCGCCAACACTGAAATCTTCACTGCTCACTTCGATATTGTTACATTCTGCCAATACCTGTTTGATTTTATTAATTTCATCTTCCGTTACAGTGGCAAACTTCCCTGCAAACATGATAAATGCGAGAGTTCCATATATTTTTAATATTTTGTAATAAAGAGCGATGTTATCAAGATACACAAACACGTATGAAGGGAAAAGCGGTTTATAAAGAACTTTCTGCCTATCGCTCCATACGGAATGATGTTTCTTTAAAGGCAAGTAAGCCTCATATTTATCGGCAAGCAGTTGTTGATGAACTTTATTTTCGTGTTTCGGCTTGGTATAAACAACGTACCAGCCGTTGGAAGGTGCGGATGACTGTGCAGGCGTATTCATGGTATAGGAATTAATTGACCACCCACCCATCGGGAATCGCATTTAACTATGGACTTATCCATAGACTTTACCAATTTAGCATTGTATAAAGTTTTGAAATTCATGTCTTTGGTGGATTTTTTGTCTTTGAAAAACAAAGTTTTTAAAGCATAAACAGACATTTCCCAGTACCAGGATAAATCTTTGATACTTTCTGCTTTTAAAATGATAAGAACAAAGTAGAAGATTACAAATATAACAATGAAAGTTGTCATTTCGCTATGGGATTTTTTGGAAAATTTCTATTCGTCTTATAACGCTTACGCCACGTAAGTCCCATTTGGCTGAGAATTACGCATTTGCAATGCAAGATTAGTAATTGTTGTTAAATTAACCAAATTATTATGGTAAATTTGTTAATGGATATATTTTATTATTATTCAATTCGTTAAGTTTTACAAAGTAAAGATTTGGTCGTATAAATTTTATAATCAATCAGTTACGGATTTGAAAAATAAAGTCAAATAGAAACTGATTTTTAGATAATTCCACCATTTTTCTCTTAATGTTGTGCTTATGAGTTTTCAAGGCAAAAGCATCGTTATAACCCATGCAAAGGCTCACTGTGTGGGGATGGAGGCGTAAAGAGAGGCAACAAATGAGCAACTCTTTTTCCGTCAGAGGCGAACAGCATTTCTTCAGGTTGTTTATAAAGACAGGAAAAAGAGTGTGAATTTCACATTCAAGCAACTTTTGCTCCGCATAACTAAATGACTTAACGTCTTTATCCTGTCGGCGCTTGTCGAGATGCAGTATCTTATGGTATATCGGGGTTGTTTGAAATCGCTCAAAAATAATATCAACCGACCATTCCAAAAGGGTGAGCAACTCTTTCTGATTGTCGCGTATCAGCTCCATATATTCGACTTCATTCATCATAATAATTGTCTTGTTATTATCCTTTTTCCGATACCGCCTCTGGTTAGAGGTGGTCGTAAGATGGCGTAAAAATACAAAATCTTTTTGATTTAAGCCCGTAAGTATGATGAAAAAAACAGACAGCATAAAAAAAACAGCCGATTTCATTTGAAATTTACATTTTTCTTTCTACATTTGAGGCCGAATTAGGAAGTGGATTTTAATCTTAACTTTTAAATAACATCATTATGTCAGTAAACAAAGTTCTCTTGATTGGCAATGTGGGTAAAGAACCCGAAGTAAAGTACTATGACAGCGGTGTAGCCGTTGCCAATTTTTCGTTAGCGACCACGGAAAGGGGATATTCCGCCGCCAATGGCACGCAAGTTCCCGATCGTACCGAATGGCACAATATTGTATTATGGAGAGGATTGGCGGAAATCGCCGAGAAGTATATCCACAAAGGATCCAAAATCTACATTGAAGGAAAAATCCGTACCCGTTCGTACGACGATCAGCAAGGCATTAAACGATATGTAACAGAAATTTGGGGCGATAATCTGGAACTGCTGGATCGCAAACCGGACAGCGGACAAGGAGGAAGCCGTCCGCCATTGCCAGAACCGCCATTGGCTACTGCTCCTGCAACTACATCGGAGGTAACGTCATCAACACAAGCCGCTTCTAACCCGCCGTTGAAATCGGACGAAAACGACGACTTGCCATTTTAAGAATAAAAAAAGAGGCGATCTCAAAAGTTAGAAATTATCTATCGTCATTGAACCAGGTCGAAGCTAACGCTTTTTCGCAAGCTCAAATTGCGAGGGCGAAGCTCGAAGCAATCCGGTGATTTTGCAGCCATTCCGGGCGGCTTCCTGCTTCGTTCCTCGCAGTTGCATTTTTATCGCATGTCCCGTAAACTTTTCTGTAATTCTTGTCGGGCGAAAAAAATCCGGCTTTTGACGGTTCCTAAGGGTAAAACCAGCCTGTCGGCAATCTCGTTGTATTTGTAACCGGCCAGAAAGAGCGAAAACGGCCTGCGTAAATCGCTGTTCAGATCGGTAATGGCAATATTGATTTCCTTTACCGCATACGAACTTTCCGGAGAGTCAAATCCCGAATCCTGCGAGAAATTCAAATGATATAAATCATCCGTCTGATCGATAATGGTTTGCATTCTCATCATTTTGCGGTAATTGTTAATGAAAATGTTCCGCATAATCGTTAAAATCCATCCTTTGAAATTGACATTGTCGATGTACTTTCGTTCGTTGTCCAATGCTTTCAGGGTAGTGTCCTGTAACAAATCGTAAGCATCGCTACGATTTCCAGTCAAAGACAATGCAAAGTTGAACATGTTGTCCTGAATGTTTAGAATTTTTTCTCGAAATTGTAGTGTGTTCATTGTAAACTGTAGTTTTTGTTCTGACATAAAGATAATCGGTATTATTAGCATGCAGTTAACAATTATTTAAGAAAAAAATAATCGTAACAAAAACTTAATTTTTTCCGGATAACTTCACGAATTTGTAACAGAATTTACAGGCTAAGAAGGCAGTTTTTATTAATTTTTGCTATATGTAGATTACAATTCCTGTTTCTTGTTTTATCGTTCTTCTATAAATTTTGGATATAAAAGAGGAAAGACTAAAGAAGATAGACGCGACGTAAAAGACGTCTTTTTTCTCTATTTTTGTCGTCTTTTTGGCCATTGTTTTCGTCCGTTTTTTCATCCGTTTGCGTATAATTGAGGAGTTTATGCTAACTTTGTGCCGATTGAATAAAAACATAAAATAAATTTGAATATCCTATCAAAAAATGAAACGATTTTTCTTCTTGTTGAGCGGCTTTCTGCTGTGTTTTCCTTTATGGGCGGACGAAGGGATGTGGATGTTAAACCGGTTGACCGCAACGGATTGGAACAAAATGCAATCGATGGGTTTCCTGTTAACGCCCGAACAGTTATACAGCGAAGCGAATCCCTCGCTCTACAAAGCCGTTGTGCAATTCAATGGCGGTTGCACGGGAATTACGGTTTCCGATAAAGGATTGATTTTCACTAATCATCACTGTGGATTCGACGCCATTCAGTCGCAAAGCGACGTGGATCATGATTATCTGAAAAACGGATTTGTTGCCCGCACGCAGGAAGACGAAATCCCGGTACCGGGTATGTATGTCCTGTATTTACAAAACATCGTGGATGTAACCCGTTCGATACTCGATAGCCTGCCAGCCGGACTGAACGGGCAGGAAAGAGAAAACCGGATCAAGCAACAAACCGCCGCTATCCGGAAGCAGTACCGCGATTCGTTGGGCGAAGGTTATTCGGTAACCGTAAACGCTTATTATGCCGGTAACGAATACTACGCTAATATCTATAAAGGGTATTCCGATGTGCGGATGGTATTTGCTCCGCCGTCCTCCATCGGCAAATTCGGCGGCGATACCGACAACTGGATGTGGCCCCGGCATACCGGCGATTTCAGCGTTTTCCGCGTCTATGCCGGCGCCGATAACGCTCCCGCCGAATATGCGGCAACCAATGTGCCTTACCGTCCCGAATACTACGCGCCGATTTCTTTGGACGGATACGAAGAAAATTCGTTTGCTATGGTACTGGGCTTTCCGGGAAGTACCGACCGCTATTTGTCGTCCTGGGGCATAGAAAAGCGCATTCAAAGTTCTAACGAGCCGCGCATCGAAGTCCGGGGCGTAAAGCAGGATATTTGGCAGGAAGCGATGCTGCAAAGCGATACCGTCCGCATCAAATATGCTTCCAAATATGCCGGAAGCTCCAATTACTGGAAAAATTCGATAGGGATGAACCGCGGCCTGGCCCGGATGCACGTCGTCGAACGGAAACAGGCATTGGAAAATCAGTTTGCCGCGTGGGCCGCTCAGGATCCTGTCCGGCAAGCCAAATACGGCAGCGTTCTGAACTTGCTGAAAGAAGGTTATACCCATTCGATGGCCGATGATCGTACGGCGAGGTATATCGGCGAATCGTATTACAATGGCGCCGAAATCTTTGAGTTAATTTCCCTGGTAAAATACATCCGCACTCAAAAAGAAAAAACAGATCCGGCACAATTATTCGACGATATCGCATTACCTTTTTATAAGGATTACGAGCCGGCGCTGGATCAAAAAGTTTTTGCCGCTATGGTGAAAATGATGCGGGAACGTATCCCAGCGGCGCAACTACCGGCTATTTTTACCGCCATCGACAAACAATACAAAGGCGATTATGAAAAATATGCCGCCGCCATTTACAAAAATACGATTCTGACCTCGCCCGACTTGCTGAAAGCGGCGCTGACGAACGAAAAGCGCTTCAAGAAACTCGAAAAAGAACCGGTTTACCGCTTGGCAAAATCCATCGACGCATTGCTCGAAAGTCTGTCGGCGGCCATTCGCGACGATTCATACAAAGTGAGCGAAGGCAAACGCCTGTTCATGGAAGGTTTGCGCGAAATGCATCCGGAAATCAATTATCCGTCGGACGCCAATTTTACGATGCGGCTTACTTACGGCGTAGTGAATGGGTACCGTCCCTACGATGCCGCTTGGTACGATTACTATACGACGACAAAAGGTTTGTTTGAAAAACACGACGTCAACAATCCGGAATTTAATGTGCAACCGGAAATCATGGATTTATTGCGGAAAAAAGAGTTTGGCCGATACGGTAATAAACACGGCGATATGAATCTTTGTTTTATATCCAACTTAGATATTACCGGCGGCAATTCGGGCAGCCCGGTGTTCGACGGCCGCGGACGATTGACCGGCTTAGCCTTCGACGGCAACTGGGAAGCCATGAGCGGCGATATCGCCTTTGAAACCGATATTCAGAAATGTATTGCGGCGGATATCAGATACATACTCTATATGATTGATAAATGGGGACATTGTGAACGCTTGCTGGATGAATTGACGATAGAATGAAAAAAAGGTCCGCTTTTTGGCAACAGGTGCGCTTCAAGTATAAACTGCTCTTTCTGAATGAAAACACCTTAGAAGAGGTCTTCTCGTTGCGTTTGTCCCAGTGGTCGGGTTTTTGGATATTGCTGGCATTTGCCTTCCTGTTGATTACTTTAACGTCAATCGTTATCATCAATACGCCTATCCGCAATTATTTACCGGGGTATATGGATTCGGAAATCCGGCAGGAAATGATTGCCAACGCCTTGAAAACCGATTCGTTGGAACATGTCCTCTCTATTCAGACGCAATACCTGAAAAATGTAACGGATATATTGAAAGGCGAAAGCTCCATAGCGGAAGTTCCGCAACTGGATACGACTTCCGTCAAAATGGGGGGCAGTTTGGAAAAATCCAAGGAACTGGAAAAATTTGTGCGGAATTACGAAGAAGAGGAACGCTATAATCTGAACGTCTTGACTGCATCGTCCATTCTTCCTTCTAATTTGCTTTTTTACAGGCCTGTACAGGGAATTGTTTCCGCCAAGTTCAGCAACGCTGAAAAACATTACGGCGTCGATGTGGCGGCTCTTCCCCGGTCGAGCGTATTGGCTACCATGAAAGGCACGGTCGTCTTTTCCGGTTTTGACGCCAATGGCGGTTATGTTATTCAGATACAGCATACAAATGGATTTCTATCGGTTTACAAACACAATGCCTTGCTGTTGAAAAAACAAGCCGATGAAGTGAGCGCCGGAGAAGCGATTGCTATCGTTGGAAATACCGGCAGCTTATCGAGCGGGACGCACTTGCATTTTGAATTGTGGTATAACGGGAGGCCTGTCGATCCGGAAGAATTTATTGTGTTTTAATATGCAGAAACGACAAATCGCTCTACTGGGTTCGACCGGTTCGATCGGAACACAAGCGCTGGATGTGATTCGTCAGCATCCCGAACAACTGGAAGTCTATGCCTTGACTGCCCATCATCAGGTAGAATTGCTGATCCGACAGGCGCGCGAGTTTATGCCCGAAATGGTTGTCATTGCCGACGCAACGAAATACGAACAACTGAAAGAAGGTTTACGGGATTTACCCATCAAAGTATGGGCGGGCGCCGACGCTTTGGCGCAAGTGGTGGAAGCCGGACCGATCGACATGGTACTGACAGCCATGGTCGGCTATGCAGGATTAACCCCCACGATTCACGCCATCAAAGCCGGCAAAGCCATTGCCCTCGCCAATAAGGAAACCTTGGTCGTAGCCGGCGAACTGATTACGCAATTGGCTTCCGAACACCGGACCCCTCTTTTGCCGGTCGATTCCGAACATTCGGCCATCTTCCAGTGTTTGGTAGGGGAGCAGGACAATCCGGTGGATAAAATCCTTTTGACCGCTTCGGGTGGTCCGTTCCGGAATTTCACGCCGGAACAATTGCAACACGTTACCAAAAACGAAGCGTTGAAGCATCCGAATTGGAAGATGGGCGCCAAAGTTACCATCGATTCGGCCAGCCTGATGAACAAAGGCTTTGAGATGATCGAAGCTCGATGGCTGTTTGGTGTCGCTCCCGAACAAATACAGGTGTTGATACATCCCCAGTCGATTATTCATTCGATGGTGCAGTTCCGCGACAAGTCGATCAAAGCGCAACTGGGATTGCCCGACATGCGGTTGCCGATTCAGTATGCGTTGACATATCCCCAGCGGCTGAAATCCGATTTTCTGGACTTGGATTTCAATAAATTCCAGACTTTAACGTTTGAAGAACCGGATACCTCGCGTTTCCGCAATCTGGGATTTGCTTTTGAGGCCATTCGCCGGGGCGGTAATCTGCCGTGCATCCTGAATGCAGCCAACGAAGTGGTGGTCGCTGCCTTTTTGCAGGACAGGATCGGTTTCCTGTCTATGAGCGATGCGATTGAAAAAGCAATGCAAACGGTTGAATTTATCGCCGCTCCCTCGTATGAAGATTTAGTTGAAACAGATAAAAAAACAAGAGATAAAACAGTAGAAATGATAAAATAAGTATGGAAACATTTATAGTAAAAGCGCTTCAGTTGATCCTGAGTTTGTCCATTCTGGTAATTATCCACGAATGTGGGCATTTCTTTTTCGCCAAACTTTTCAAAGTGCGGGTCGAAAAATTCTATTTATTCTTCAATCCGTGGTTTTCCCTATTTAAATATAAACCCCGGAACAGCGAAACCGAATACGGCGTCGGCTGGCTGCCTCTGGGCGGCTATGTAAAAATCGCCGGCATGATAGACGAAAGCATGGATAAGGAAGCCATGAAGCAACCGCCTCAGCCGTGGGAATTTCGCACGCACCCGGCGTGGCAACGCCTGCTCATTATGATAGGCGGTGTGCTGATGAATTTTATCTTAGCCTTTTTCATCTATTCGATGGTGGTTTTGGCTTGGGGCGATAATTACATTCCGATAACGAAAACGCCTTTGTACTTTAGCGAAACGGCTCAGCAAGCCGGATTTCAGAACGGCGATGTGCTCTTGACTGCCGATGGAAAACCGCTTTCCCGGTACGACGATTTGGATTTGTTCCGGGTCATCGACGCCGAAACTGTTACGGTATTGCGCAACGGGCATGAAGTGTCTTTCAATTTACCGGAAGATTTCAAAGCCCGATTTTTGGCTTCCAAAATGCCGTTTGCCGATATTGCTGTTGCGCAGGTGGACAGTGTCATGCCCGGAAGCAACGCCGAAAAAGCCGGCTTGCAGGCGGGCGACCGGATTATCTCCGTCGATGAAACGCCTACGGTTGCCTTTGCCGTCTTTTCGTCGCAACTCTCCAAACGCAAAGATTCGGGCGCCACGCTGGGCGTAGTCAGAGGACAGGACACGCTGCGTTTAGCGGCGCAGGTGGACGCCCAAGGCAAATTAGGCCTTTTGGTGAATATGCCTCAAGTGAGCGTTCGCGACCATTACGGCTTTTTCCGGTCGTTCCCGGTCGGCATTGAATTAGGGCTTCGGAAAATGGCTTTTTACGTACTGCAATTGAAATTGGTATTCAGTAAAGCCGGCATAAGCAGTATTGGCGGTTTTGGCGCTATCGGCAACCTTTTCCCGCCGGTATGGGACTGGTTCGCTTTTTGGATGATGACGGCCTTGCTGTCCATCATGCTGGGCGTTATGAATTTGCTCCCCATTCCGGCCTTAGACGGCGGTCATGTTTTATTCCTGCTTTATGAAGCCGTTACCCGTCGGCAACCCGGCGAGAAGTTTCTGGAGTATGCGCAAATGACGGGAATGATTCTCTTGATTGCCCTGCTGCTGTATGCCAACGGAATGGATCTTGTGAGGGCGTTTTTCAAATGATATCGCGTAAAACTTACCAAATGGTAACTTACCAAGTAGTAACTTACCATTTGGTAAGTTTATGTTTTTTATTTACCTTTGCACAAAACAAATAGAGATAAAAAATGGAAAATCCTTTTTATTTTGGGCGAATGGTAACAGGAAATTGCTTTACCGACAGAGAGAAAGACACGAATCGATTGGTAACTGATTTCAAGAATGGGATTAATTCCATTTTGATTTCCCCGCGTCGTTGGGGAAAATCGTCGTTAGTCCGCAAAGCCGGCGACAAGGTAGAAAGCAAAAAAATAAAAGTGGCTTATATTGACGCCTTTTCACTCAGGAGTGAAATGGATTTTTATACGGTTTACGCCAAATCGATTGTTGACGCTACGGCGTCGCAATGGGAAGAAAAACTGAAAAATTTGAAAGAATTTCTTCAGCAGATTATGCCTAAAATCACTATCGGATTGGATCCGAACAATGAATTTTCCATGAGTTTCGATTGGGAAGAAGTCCGAAGGAATACGGATGAACTGTTGAATTTGCCGGAAAAAATTGCGAAAGCCAAGAATATTCGATTAGTGGTATGTATCGATGAATTTCAAAATATTGCTACATTCAGCGATTCACTGGCATTTCAAAAACAGTTGCGTAGCGTGTGGCAGAAACACGAGGCAGCCTGTTATTGCCTGTACGGCAGTAAATTTCACATGATGCAGGAATTGTTTGAAAGGCAGTCGACGCCTTTTTACCGGTTTGGCGATTTAATCCATTTGGATAAAATCTCGGAGCAGGATTGGGCGATCTTCATTCGGAAACAATTTGAAAATACCGGAAAAATTATTGATGATGAATGTATTACAAAAATTATCAAGGTAGTGGATAGACATTCCTATTACGTTCAGCAACTTTCACATTTGGTGTGGGAAAGAACAGACAAAGCGGTTAACGACGCGATCTATCAAGAAGCTTTGGACGATATGATTACGCAAAATGCCATTCTTTATCAACGGGATACGGAAAAAATGTCGGCCTATCGACTGAATTTTCTGAAAGCCGTGGCTTCCGGTGAACGGAAAAACTTCAGCAGCAGCGAGATTTTGAATAAATACCGCTTAGGCACTTCGGCCAATGTAGTGAAAGTAAAGAACTATTTATTGAACGAAGAAATCATTGATATACGGAACAAAGAGATTTCGTTTATCGATCCGGTTTATGAACTTTGGTTTAAGAGAGAGATTTTATAGCGAGTTTGTGTCGTTTGACGACAGAAAAAAAGCAGGGCGATGGGTTTCGTCCTGCTTTTTTTATCTCGCTACTAATCCGTTTATTGAACAATCAGCGGATTGTAGTCTTTTTCGCGGTTGGGAATTACCCAAGTCAGGGGTGAACAAAATTCGCAACGATGGTATGGCTGCCGGATACTACCCAATAATAGCTGTCTGTGTTATTATCTGTGTTATTTAATATAAGCCTCTTTTCTTCTTCTTGATAAGTAACGCTTAAAACAAAAGAAATGGGGGTTCCAGAATTATTCACTGTATATTGATTAATAGCATAAGATACCAATTTGTGCCGATACCAAATATTATAAGTATTAAATGAAAAGTCATTGGCAAAGAAACTTCCATTACTGCTTTTTCTAAGTTTAAATTTTACTTCACATCGATATTCAGGAAAGACTACATCCATGGGAAATGAATTGTCATAAAAAAAGATGATTGAATTTCCGGATCCACTTCCACCGTCATTACCATCACAATAAAGTTGATCAATATCATATGTGATATCGGAAGGATTTATATTATTATTGTTAGTAAAGGAACTACCTGTGTAATTGGATTCATCACTACAACCCCATACGACGCTTAATATTGCTTGCAATACTATCAAATAACATAATTTACTTTTCATGATTTAACAAATTTAAATGTTTTAATTTATTGGTATCTCTTTCACAATGTCTTATTCTGAAATAGCTTTACACAAAAAACGCAAAGCTATTTCAGTACAAGATACTCATTTGAAAATCTTACTATTTTTGATGATTTTTTGTACACAAAAGATTATAATCGGTTTCCGCTTTTGGAATTTCATATACCCATTCCGGTGCATCTTTATCTTTATCTAAGAAACCGGCAAAACTGATATTATAATTTGTTCCTGTGCGGTGAACATCCAGATGCAACCGTTTCAAGTCGAACCAACGAAACCCTTCGCCCCAGAGTTCGATACGGCGATGATTCATGATTTCCTCAGCCAATGCTACGCCACTGTTACTGGAATCGGTATAACTCGGATCGCGTTCTGCCACAAACTTTTTCAGATATTGTTTAGCTAAAAGATCATTTCCAGCCCTTGCATATGCTTCTGCCGCGGTAAGATACATTTCAGAAAGGCGCATAAAAGCCACATCGCCCACCGGATCTGCCGTAGAACGAGCCATAAATTTGCGGTGCTGATAAACCCGTTTATTATAGGATGAACTGGGAACCGAGGCTGTGCCGGTAGGATCCCACCACTGACGGCGCAAATCGGTAGCCGACATCAAATCATAAGTGGTAGAACTGATACATTTGATTCCTGTGCGATTGGATGAAGAATTGAAATTCCATCCCATATAAGCATAGAACGAATAGAAATATACCGTCTGATCATTCAATGTTTTTGCAGCATATATAGCTTCTTTGGTATTTGTAGTAATATCTGCGAAGCCACCCATCAATTGATTTTTTGTCATCAGCGTTGCACCGGTAGCTTCGGCGGCATTAATAGCGGCTACGGCAGCCGCTGCAGCATCTGTATAGTTCTGCTGAGCGAGCGTAACACGGGCTTTTAATCCGTAAGCGGCTGCTTGAGAATAATGGGTTACATCATACGGTTCGTATCCATCCAATAAAGCAATAGCATTATCCAGGTCCGCATTTATTTTTTGATACACATCGTTTACCGAATTACGGGCTATGGGTACGATTTCCGACGATTCGCGATAAGGGATACCGTCCTGTGTGTTATTGCTGGAGGCTTCATAGCGTTTGGCATAAAGTTGTACCAGATTAAAATGCGACCATGCACGAATACAGAGCGCTTCTCCTTTAATATATTTTGCCATGGGATCGGATGAATTGGCAAAATTCTTTTCTAATCCTTCTAAAATCAGATTCGCATTTAAGATAAACTGATAATAAGTTCGCCAAAAACCTGCATTATAACTGGAAGTTTCACTTTTATTGGGCGCCCATTGCAAATAAGTTTGATGCCATGTTTGGACATCCCAAGTAAAATCATCTCCTTCTGCTTCACGACAAATCATAAATCCCGGTTCACCGCCCATTCCCTGATTTTCTAAAAATTGCGATACCATATTTCGATGAATACCATTGAGGGCAATATATAAACCGTCTAAAGTTTCAGAAATAGTTACCGCCGAAACAGATTCGGTTGGAGTCGTGTCCAAAAAATCATCTGAGCAACTTGTCAGATTAAATGCTGCGCCAATTGCTATGCTAAAGAGAATATATTTAAACTGTTTCATATTCGTAATTAATTAATAAAATGAATTAAAAAGATAGATTTAAGCCAAATGTAAAAATTTGCGCCGGTTTGTAATCGTTATAAACCAGACCGGTAAAATATCCCTGAGGATTTAATCCTTGACGAGCGGTGAGTAAGAACAGATTTTCTGCACCAATATTGACGTTTAATGAACGGATTTGCATAGCAGAAATCAGATTTGCCGGAATAGAATACGATAAATTTAGCGAACGGAAATTCACATAATCACCGCTAACTAACCAACGGGTAGAATAGGATTGACTAATATTAGTATTATGAGCCGCTGTGAAATCCAAGCGAGGAATAGTAGTAATATCTCCCTCTTTTTGCCAGGCTTTTTGAACGTCTGTGTGCATAGCATAACCGTATTCGCCGCTACTCATTAAACCGGCATAACTTGTATCTAATACTTTCGCCCCAAAGGCATACGAAAAAATGGCCTGCAAAGAAAAATCTTTGTATCCTAAATTGAGATTAACGCCTCCGTATAATTTAGGAATAGACGATCCGCTATAATCAAATTTGGCATACGAATAACTATTGGTCAATGTGTTTCCATCTAACTCTACAATCGTGTTTTTAATGGCCGTGGTCAACGTTTCGTCCGTTTCATTATATGCTTTGGTATCCAAATAATATAAACCGTTTCCCGTCTTTGGATCTACGCCATACCATTGTCTTAGCCAAAAGTCGTAACGACCTCGGCCTTCCAACCATTTTTTACTTCCGTCAATATGTCCGTTTTCACGCATTTCTTCGGGTAAGCGTTTGATTTTATTTTGCAATGCTGTAGCATTTATCCCTATGGATCCTGTCCAGTCTTTTGTTTTTATAAAAGTATAATCCAAACCCAATTCGAGGCCTTTATTAACGACGTCGCCAATATTATCACTGATTGAACGAACGCCTGTCGATGTTGGTTTAGATACATCGAACAACAAATCTTTCGATTTTTTTTGAAAAAATTCCACGGATCCGGTTAACCGTTTTAAGAAGCCGAATTCAAGAGCGACATCTGAACTAATCTGAGTTTCCCATGTCAAAAGCGGATTCGACATTGTTTCAAAATAAGCGCCCAATTCGGAACTATTAGCATTTCCTAACAAATAAAGCGTTTGATAAGGATAATATGAATCCAATAAATCATTACCGGTTTCGCCGTAAGAAGCTCGTAATTTCAAATTGTCAATCCATGTGAATTTACGGAAAAAAGGTTCTTCTGCTAATCGCCAGGAAACGCCTACCGAATAGAAATCACCCCAACGTTTGTCCGGTGCAAAACGGGAAGTGCCATCCCGTCGATAAGTGGCCAAGAAATAGTATTTTTCCAGAAAATTATAATCCAATTGGGCTAAATAACCTTCTTTTCGATAAGTGTCTGTATAGGATGACAACGAGCTGATATTAGAGAAATTTTCCCAATCATACACATTCGGAATCGTTTCGGACGTTTTCATGCCATAAATATATTCGTAAATATAATCATAGCTTTCGTGTCCAAGCATAACTTTAATCGTATGATCGATTACCGGAACAAATTCGTATCTGGCAATTTGATTAAATGTTTGCGTCAAAGAACGAGTAGAACTCTGTGATAATCGTCCGGGGCCTGCGGTACCATCGCCCACTAAGGGATTTTCGTAACGTTTCATACGATAATCCACATTATCTATGCCATAATTAGCGGTAATATTCAATCCCTTTACCGGAATTAACGTAACATAGGTGCGACCGGTAGTCATCATTCGGGCATAGCGGCGCGTGTTGAATTCTGTTTCTGCAATACCATCCCGTCCGTTACTGGACAAACGAGCGCCCTCGTAATCATAAACGTATTGAGTAGGGTCGGTGGTTGGATTTCCGGCGGCATCCAGATAAGCTCCTGTTTGCAAGTCATGTTTGTGAATCGGATAAATGGGTGCCATTGTGCGAACATAGCGCGCCAGATTATTGTAAGCCGAAGAATTATCTGCATCGGCAGTAGAATAATTAGAAATATTGCGGCTGGCCGACACATTCAGTCCCCCCTTGAACCATTTTACAGGATATATATTATGATTTAAACGGGCGCTGTAGCGTTCCATGCTGGTTTTAATCATGTAGCCTTCTTCATTTACATAACCGATAGACGAATAGGTATCACTTTTTTCTGAGGCAGAGCTATAATTTAAGTCATATTGTTGACGGTGGCCTGTTCGATAAGCGGCATCTTCCCAATCTAAATCATCACCCCATTTTAATTGCGTAGCGTTCGGATTGAACAATCCGCTTGTTGATACAATATCTCCATCGGCAATACCTGAAAAAGGATTGTATTTCAATGTAGAAACCATTTCTGCCGATGCTTTTGTCGCTGCAACTTCCGGTGTGTTTCCAGCAGTGATATAAGCATTTTTTCGCATTTGCCATTGAAGTGGAAAATAATCCCATATATTCACCCTATCGTAATCGGCATAAGCGCGTTGAGAAAATCCCTGTGAAATAGTCAGATTGATTTTTCCGTTGGTCGTTCCTTTTTTTGAGGTAAGAATGATTACTCCATTTCCGGCACTAGAGCCATACAAAGCTGTAGCGCTTGCATCTTTCAAAACAGAATAACTTTCAATATCTGACATATTGATACTGGACAGCGCTCCGTTGTAAATTGCTCCATCTAAAATAATTAAAGGAGCGTTCGATGCGTTAATAGATCCGAAACCACGAATACGTAAACCGGCTGATTCACCGGGTTGTCCTAACGAAGAAGTGGTTTGAACCCCCAAAACATTTCCTTCGATAGCATTTGTAATATTTGTCAACGGACGTTTTTCAAACTGTTTTGCCGTAATAGTTTGAGCTGATCCGGTGTAGCTCCGTTTCAACGCTGTTCCATAAGCTACGACAATTACATCCTCCAGATTTTGCGCATCCGGTTTCAATACTACTTGTACATTGGGCGCAACAGCCACCGTTTGCGTAACCATGCCGATGTAAGAAACTGTAAGCGTTTGAGCGTTTGCCGGTACCGAGAGGGTAAAAGCGCCGTTGAGATCGCTCGCCGTACCGATGGAAGAAAATCCGGTTACGATAACGGTCGCTCCAATCACCGGTTCGCCGGCTTCGTCAAGTACGGTTCCCGCTACTGTTTTTGTTTGGGCGAATACAATTGTTCCGACACATGTACTTATAAATAAGTACGTTAATAAAAGAACCAATCTTTTCATAAAATTTACTTTAAATTAAACATACATTTTCGCATTTGCCTTACCTTTGTAGTATTGTTTTAAATATTTAATCCTACTGTAAATAATAAGACAGTGCAAAAGTAAATTGTTTTTTGTGAAAAAATCCAAATTTATATCAAAGATTGACAATTATATATAATAAATTTTCAGATTGGAATGTAAAAAAACGCCCTCACGTTGTCTGTGAGGGCGTTTCCAAAAGACAGTTTGAATTTATAATTCTTTCAACAGTTCGGCTACTGCCGCCGCCAATTGCTGGTCTTCTCCGGCTACTAACTTGGCCGGTTCGTTGGCTACTTTCAGGTCGGGTTCTAACTGTTGGTTTTCGAGATAGCTGCCGTCGTCCAAGCGGTAACCGACAATAGGAATGCCGAATAACAAGCTGGGGTCTTGCAACGTTTCCCACGAAACGCTGGTCATCGTTCCCGGAACCGGCATGCCGACTAATCGGCCGATATTTGTATGCCGATACACCCAAGGCGATCCGTGTGCGTTGGAGTAATTGGCTTCACCGATTAGCATAATAGACGGTTTGTTCCAGCGCCGACTGGGCATATCGCAGGTTTCGACGCCCCGGATCACTTGCGTGAAATATTTATGTCCGCTGAACAGGACTTCCAAATCTTCGTGCAAACGTCCGCCACCGTTGAAGCGGGTATCAATGACAATGCCTTCTTTATTGTTAAATTTCCCCAGAATATCGGAATAAATGGAACGGAAACTGGGATCGCCCATGCTTTCGATATGTACGTACCC
>JAITAH010000333.1 GCA_031284225.1 Dysgonamonadaceae bacterium
CAAACGGGAATACAGGAGGTTGCCTCCACGCCAATACGTATTGCTAATTCCGGGCAGGGATTAGTTACCATTACCGGCTTGCAGGGCAAGGAAACAATCAGTTTGATAGATATTAACGGGCGCATCCTGCGCAAAACAACTGCACACGGCGCAACCGCGACTATCGACGTCAACACATTATCCGGAGGCGTGTATATTGTCGCCGTACAAAACGGCAAACGTTTGACTGTTTTGAAATTTATCAGATAACCCGATAATATGCCTGAAACAGTTTTAATTTTTGAGCTGTGTCAAAAGCCGGAAATCATCGTCATTGAACCAAGGCGAAGTTGACGCTTTTCCGCAAGCTCAAATTGCGAAAGCAAAACCCGAAACAATCCAGAGAGTTACAAACTTTCCGGATTGTTTCTTGTTTTATTCCTCGCAGTCGCAATTCGAGCTTGCGTCCGGATAAAATGATTTTGATACGATTTCGCCGGCGCCCAAATTGGCCGGTGGATAATGTGGGAAAATTTCGTAACTTTGCACATTAAAAAAATATGACTAAAAGTATATCCGGACAGATTATAGACGTCATCCGCCGGCAAATTTTCAGCGGGACGATATATGTCGGCGCTTCGGGACGAATCGAACGTATTGAAGCACATGCAGTTCCCGAAACGCAATACATTCTTCCTCCTTTCATCGACGCGCATGTACATATCGAAAGCGCCATGATTACTCCTTCCGAATTTGCCGGATTGGCGGTGAAATTCGGCGTAGCCGGCGCTGTTTGCGATCCGCACGAAATGGCCAACGTTCTGGGCACAACAGGAATCCGATATATGATTGATAACGGAAAAACCGTACCGTTCAAGTTTTTCAACGGTGCGCCCTCCTGCGTGCCGGTTACTTCCGTCGAAACGTCGGGCGCTATTATCGATGCTGCCGAAATCGCAAAATTATTAGCCGACGACGATATTTATTTTTTGGCCGAAGTTATGGACTACGCCGCCGTCATTCGTCGCGATCCGGAAGTGATGGCAAAAATAGCGGCCGCTCACGCCCAGGGTAAACCTGTGGACGGACATGCGCCGGCTGTCCGCGGCAAAGATTTACAGGCTTATGTTTCAGCCGGTATCTCGACCGATCACGAATGTTACACCCTTGAAGAAGCCGAAGAAAAAATCCGGCTCGGCATGAAAATACAAATCCGAGAAGGTAGCGCCGCTCAAAACTTCGAAGCATTGTATCCGCTGATTGATAAGTATCCCGACCAAGTCATGCTTTGTACAGACGATTGCCATCCGGAAGATTTACTGGATGGTTATATCAATACCCGTGTCCGCCGCTGCATTGCCAAAGGGTTAAACTTATTCAATACGCTTCAAGCGGCTATCCTCAATCCGGTGAAGCATTATCGTTTACCGGTAGGACTATTACAACCGGGCGATCCGGGCGATTGGATTGTCGTCGATAATCTAAAAGATTTTTCCGTCTTACAAACCTATATCGACGGTCAACTGGTTTTTGACGGAACAAAAACGCTGTTTTCGCCTGCATCAATAACTCCTATTAATCATTTTAAGGCAAAAAAAATTACAGCCGAAGACATTTGCATAGCGGCTACGCGCGATAAAATCCGTGTCATCGAAATCATCGATAAAGAATTGATTACCGGCTCCGGACTTGAAATTCCTACCATCCGAGAAGGCGCTATTGCATCCGATCCCGAACGGGATTTACTGAAAATTGTCGTGTTGAATCGTTATACGGAAAATGCCGTTCCTGCGGTCGGTTTTATCCGGAATTTTGGTTTGAAACGCGGCGCGGTGTGTAACACAGTATCGCACGACAGCCACAATATTATTGCTATCGGCGCCGATGACGAGTCGATCGTGCGGGCAATAAATACCGTTATCGATTGCCGGGGCGGTATCGTTACCGTGGATGGGGAACAAATACTTACGATGCCTTTACCCATTGCAGGAATCTTATCCGGTAAAAAAACGGAAGAGGCGGCGAAACAATATCAAAACATGCACAATCAAGTGAAAGCCATGGGGTCGCCGCTCACCGCCCCTTTGATGACGCTATCGTTTATGGCATTGATTGTTATTCCCAATTTAAAAATTTGCGACAAAGGCCTGTTTGATGTACAACAACAAAATCTTACAGACCTTTGCGTGTAAAACGGCAAAAATGATGAACAAAGAAAGCATTCCTTTGAGTTTGGGAACCGAAAAAATCGGCAAACTCCTGATGCAATACGCCATACCGGCTATTATTGCCATGACGGCTTCTTCTTTATATAATATCACGGACAGTATTTTTATCGGACACGGCGTAGGTCCGCTGGCGCTGTCGGGCTTGGCTATTACGTTTCCGTTGATGAATCTGGCGGCGGCTTTCGGCACGCTGGTAGGCGTGGGCGCTTCGACTCTGCTCTCGATCCGGATGGGACAGAAAGATTACGAAACGGCTAATCATATTCTGGGAAATGTTTTTGTGCTGAACCTGATTATGGGCGTTTTGTTTTCGGCGATTGTGCTGCTTTTCCTGAATCCGATTCTGCACATTTTCGGCGCCGGGGCGGAAACACTTTCTTATGCGCACGATTTCATGGTGATTATCCTTTGCGGAAATGTCGTAACGCACATGTATTTTGGGCTGAATGCTTTGCTGCGTTCGGCCGGCAGTCCGCAAAAAGCGATGCGGGGAACCATTTATACGGTGCTTATCAATCTGGTACTTAATCCGCTGTTTATCTTCGGATTTCACTGGGGAATCCGCGGTTCGGCCTTTGCGACTGTCATTTCCCAAATCCTCGTTTTGACGTGGCAAATTCGTCTTTTCAACGATAAAAAATACTTTATTCACTGGAAAAAGGGCATATACCGATTGAAGCGGAAGATTGTTGTCGATTCCCTTTCTATCGGCATGGCGCCTTTCTTGATGAATGCGGCCAGTTGTTTGATCGTCATCCTTATCAACCAGCAATTGATACGGCACGGCGGCGATTTGGCAGTCGGCGCCTACGGAATCGTCAACCGGATGGTTTTCCTGTTTATCATGATTGTTATCGGCCTGAATCAGGGCATGCAACCCATCGCGGGATACAACTACGGCGCCAATCTGTCGAACCGGGTAAAGGAAGTCCTGAACAAATCCATTCTGTATGCGACGATTATTATGACTCTTGGATTTGTTATCGTCGAACTGTTTCCCCACGCCGTAGCAGGGATTTTTACGACGGAAGAACAATTAGTCAGCATTGCGGTACCGGGCTTGCGCTGGATTTTCGCGGTTTTTCCGTTGATTGGCTTTCAAATGGTCAGTTCGGCATATTTTCAAAGTATAGGGAAACCCAAGAAATCCATCGTCTTGGCCATGACGCGCCAAGTAATTATATTGATTCCGCTTTTACTGGTTTTTCCCAATATCTGGGGAATCTCCGGGGTATGGGCCAGTATCTGTGTTTCCGACTTTCTATCAGTCATCCTGGCCGCCCTGTTGTTGTACAGTGAATTAAAAACAAAAAACAAACGGATATGAACTACATCATCACAATTGGACGACAGATGGGCAGCGGCGGCAAACAAATCGGCGAATTGCTTTCGCAACGCTTAGGCGTTCCCTGCTATGACAAAGAACTGATTCAATTGGCTTCGAGGGAAAGCGGATTGGGGAAAGAGTTTTTTGAAAAGGCCGATGAAAAAAGCAGTTACAGCTTCTTCAACAACTTCTTCGGGCTGAGTTCCGGCTATACGGGCGATTGCAATTACCTGTGCAATGAAACCCTGTTCAAAATACAGAGCGATGTTATTCAGCAACTGGCAGAGAAAGAATCCTGTATTTTTGTAGGCCGTTGTGCCGATTACATTTTGCGCAATCATCCGCAGTGTTTCAACGTATTCATCAGCGCCCGGAAGTCCGACCGTATCCAGCGAATCAGCGCCGCACAAAACCTTTCGGAGCGAGAAGCCTCCGCCCTGATCGAACAAACCGACAAAAAACGCGCCGATTACTACAACTATTACAGCAACAAGGTTTGGGGCATGGCGAACTCTTACGATTTGTGCATCAATTCCTCTGTTTTCAGCTTCGACACAATTGTCATGATGATAGAGGGGTATGTGTTCCGTTGGTCAAAATAGTCGGATATAACCCGTTGACGGAATTAACATAAAGCCTGTTTAATCTGACCAACGGGTCTGTTATTTTTTTGTTCATATACTGTAACACCGTGATTGACGTTATTTTAGCCAATACGCGGGTGAAAATACCTGCCACATCTTTGGCGTAGTTTCTCAACAGCATAAACGGGTCGTTCAATGGAGAGAACAGCGTTTCCACTCTTTTCCTTAATTTTCTGAACAGATAGCATTGCGGTTGATAGTCTTTTTATTGCTGCGCATAGGCACATGTAGTAATAGCAGTCTTGAGAGGCACAGTAGCCTCTCGATGGCGCATGTTCGTAATCCGTCTTACCGATCAGATGCGCTTTGCCTGGACAACCGGCATATTTCAACCGGCTTGTAATCAATGCAAGAGGAAAATCCGTTTTGTAATCTGAATTTAACTTGCTGAACAACCGATTTTCACTGTCGATACTCAAGGCTTCCGCCGTCAGACTCAATGCGATTACTTCCAAGTCTGAAAACTTGGGAACTACACCACAACGGGGATGATTTCCTTTTTCGTTGCAAATTGATATACGTGCCGGAGCAAGATAATCGGCTTTAAGGTCGCTAATATTACAACATGCCTATTTTATCACAAATTTACGCACAATTCCTTGTAATTTAAATATATAGATGGCTTTCGGAAGATTCAATTCGTAGGCGACATCTTTGCTTTGGATTTCAATTTCGCGCACCTTATTACCGACAATCGTAATAATTTGCAATTTCGAACCTACTTGCGCATCTTTGATATATAAAACATTATTGGAAACATACATTTCGGGAACGACAACTCCCTCCGTAATCATCCCTTTCTCTTTCTTCGCCTGTTGAGCGTACAGAGAAAGGGACGACGAAGCCAAACAAATTCCCAATAGAATGAGTAGCAATTTCTTCATTCTTCATTTAAAATTTATACCCCAGCGTTATCAAACCTTTATGAGCCTGATTCGTTACGGAAGCCGGAATTGATTCCACGTTAAAAGCGCCATTCTCCACAATCGAAGGAAAATAAAAGAGATCGTCTTTTTGCGTCCGGTAAACCCATGTAGCATCGATATAAAACCGAGGCGTAAAACGATAACCGATACCGGCCGTATAATAATTCACATCCCCTTCGGTCGTGTAATGCGGAACGGTTCCGACAATCATCGCTTCTTTCTTTCCGTCCCTGAAGGTTTGCTCATACGGGCTTTGCGCATACGAATAACCGACGCGCACCGATAATTGCGAATCTATACGATACTCAAAACCAGCCCGCAAGGTGGATGCCGCTCTAAAATCTTCGTCGATATATTTATTGTCCTCCTTAGCCGTACCTTGATTATCCATTAATTTCATGCCCGTATAATCTTTCAGCTCATAATCAAGACTGAGGATGGCCTTTGTGCCGAAAATTCCCGCCGCACTGAATACCCAACTGTAAGGGGTACTAAAACGATAATAAGTCAATGCATTATCCGGGGTTTTAGCCCAAGTATCCGCTTCAATTCCTTCGTAATTGGCTGTGGTGCGCCCCTGGTAGTAATCCGTCAGGGTGTACCAGGTAGGCGAATGAAACGAAACGCCCAATCGCAGGCAATCGGCAGGCCGCCATATTCCGCCAAAATTGAATTGAAAACCGCCGCCTTCGGTTTCAAAAGAATTGGTCAGACCGATGTTTTTTCCCAACAGAAAATCTTCCCCATACGAAGAATTCAGCCGATAAGAAATATCCGTCAAGGCGAAAGTCAAACCCAAATACAATTGATCTGAAAAATTGGTTCCCAACGAAAAGTCATAACTTTCGATATAGCCCCGTTCATTGATATTTAACCGGGGCGCAACCGATTCGCCGGCAAACAAGCGCTCATACGAATCTTCCGAAACATCATTGATAAGATATCCCAACCACCCCAATGTGCTTAACCAAGGGATTGACCGGTTAGAATAAGGATCATACGAACCATCCACATTCATGTCCTTATAGTGAATACCATTCGTAATAGAGGCTATATAATTGCTTAGCGACACATTCATGCCTTGCCCCGAAGCGGAATACCGGCGATCAAAATTTTTCAACCGGTTGTACGAAAAAGCAAAATTAAGTACGGGAACACTGCTATTACCGGTTGGGTAATAACCTATATATGATACATTATCGAAAGCAAATTTCAGCTTACTGTCTTTGTTGATGGTATTATTCCAATCGGTTTTCAGATTCGCCGAATTTAACGCCATAGTAACATTTATTTCCGAAGAACGATACACGCCCAACCCGGCGGGATTAATCAGAATCCCCGTTACATCACCGCCCAAAGCTCCGAATGCGCCGCCCATTGCCTGTCCGCGGGCGGTACCGCGTAAATCGCCACTCGACAAACGAATAGCATCCATTTCTCCTTGAGCAAACGCCCCAGCGCCAATGAAAAGAGCCATTAATGCTACGATATATCTTTTCATGATTATATGTCTTTTATTTTATAATTTATCTTCTGCTGCCGGAAGAGCGACTACTGCCGCCGCTACTGCCGGAAGAACGACTGCCGCCGCTGCTGCTGCCAGAAGAACGGCTACCTCCGCCGCTGCTATAGCTGCCGCTGCTCGACGAACGGGAACTACTATACGATCCGCTCGACGAACTGGAAGAAGAACTTCTCGACGACGAGTTATACGTATTGCCGTTACTGCTTCTCGATGTACCGGAACTGGAAGAACGGCTGACACTCGACCCGCTGTCCGAAGTACTTCTGCTGCTAACCCGCGTCCGCGTGGAAGAAGCATCCGGAGTATTGTATCGGCTGCTGCCGGTATTCATACTTTCCCTGCTTACGCTTTCCCTGCTGGAGGAACCGCGAGCGCCGACATTGGCGCTTCGACTGGAACCGGACGAAGAACGGGAGGAATTCCAATCTTCTCTGCCGCTGCTTCGTAACGATGAACTTCGCGTAGCGCCACTGTTCGCACTCCGCTCACGAACGCCGTTGCGATTATTATAAGCGGTAGAATTCCGATTATACTGGACGCCGCCATAATAATTACCGTAATAATGGCCATGACCATGATAATAACCGCCGTAATAACCGCCATACCCACCGCCGTAATAGCCGCCATAATAGCCGCCATAGTAACCGCCATAATACCAGGGATCGTACCAGCCGCTATAATACCACGGATCATACCAACTGTAATACCACGAATTATAATACCCGGGACTATACCAGCCATGACGATAGAAAGGATGACGCCCTGCCCAAGGCGAATAATATCCCGTGTACCACGGATAATAACCCACATTGAAATTCACATTTACATCGTTGTTGGCAGGTTCATCGAAATTGATTTCGTAATTGCCGTCATCGAATATAATGTTGATATTATCGGCGCCCACAATCGTAATTTTGGACGGATCGTGAAATTTGACAATCCGCTGGGTTAATTCGCCATCTACATATTCGACAATCGTATCTGTAACCTCTTCGTCGATATAACTGTCGGAGCTCACATAACGCCGGTTATATTCATCCACATTTCTATCGGAAGACATCGTCGCCAGAACCACCGGCTCCGTTTTAGATACCGGCGCTTCCGATACGCTATTCCCGTTTACTTGTAATGATTTTACTGCAGACGATTTCTCTTTCTTATTTTTGGAAGAATAATAAATATCGTCCTCAAAAACATTGTCCTGAGCCACCATGGAAACAGCAAATAACAACATCGCTAATAAAGCGTAAGATTTACTTGTTTTCATACCATTCATCTCCTATTCTTTATAGAATTAATATTCAATTATCTATTAGATACACAAAAATAGTAAATGTAACATGAACCAGCAAACAATTAGTGATATTTAACAAAAAAACCTTACCTTTGCAAAGCATTCATGTAATAATGAAGAACGTTATCCGAATAAATAAAGCATTGCTCCCTCTTTCGTGGCTCTACGGAATGGTAGTAGCCTTACGTAATTATTTGTTTGATCGAGGCATTTTCAGAAGCGAAGATTTTCCCGTTCCGGTAATTTCCATCGGTAATCTGTCGGCGGGAGGAACCGGAAAAACGCCTCACACCGAATACCTTATCCGGAAGTTGTCTAAAAACCACAAAGTAGCCGTACTGAGCCGGGGATACAAAC
Source organism: Dysgonamonadaceae bacterium (assembly GCA_031284225.1). The sequence goes on from JAITAH010000333.1 coordinate 8,281, forward strand.
GAAAAACGCGAGGTTTTGTCTTGGCCGATGATAACGCTTCCGCCCGTACTTTGGGCGACGAACCGTTCCAGATGTTCCGGAAATTTCCGGAAATTCCGGTGGCCGTCGATGCCAACCGGCGACGCGGGATTCGCCATTTATTGAATTTGCCGGAGGCCATAAAACCGGAAGTGATTATGTTGGACGACGCCTTTCAACACCGTTACGTCAAACCTTCCCTGTCCCTTTTGTTGGCCGATTCCCGAAGACCGTTTTCCGACGATTACCTGCTTCCCGCCGGTCGCCTGCGCGAGCCGGCGAAGAACTACCGGCGAGCGGATTTCATTATTTATACGAAATGTTCGGAAAACAGGCCGTGCCCTCCCCTTCTCGACAAACCTTCATTTTATAC
>JAITAH010000307.1 GCA_031284225.1 Dysgonamonadaceae bacterium
CTCAACCGTCCATGGAACGGACTACGCTGGGCGATATTTCCGAATTGGCCGAATTGAAAGAAAAAATGACTGGAAATAAAGACTGATTCCGGATAATTTGATAACTTTGTAGGGGCGAAAATTTTTTCGTCCCTACGTGTTTTTCACCAATATCGTGTTGGAAGTAAAGAATATCTCTAAAAAGTACGGTTCGCAAATCGCTGTCGGAAACATTTCCTTTTCGGTGGCGCGAGGGGAGATTGTGGGATTTTTAGGTCCGAACGGCGCCGGAAAATCCACCACCCTGAACGTGATCGCCGGCAGTCTTCCCATGGATAGCGGTTCGGTCGTTATTTCCGGTTACGATTTGCAGCGCGAACCGCTGAAAGCAAAAGCCCGTATCGGTTATTTGCCCGAAAATAATCCGTTGTACGACGACATGTATGTGCTTGAATATTTGGATTATGTGGCCGGATTGTATTGTTTGGACAACCGCGACGCCCGCGTGGACGAAATCATCCGGCAAACCGGATTGCAGCCCGAAGCGCACAAGAAAATCGAACAGCTCTCGAAAGGCTACCGCCAGCGTGTCGGATTGGCGCAAGCTTTGATTCACCAACCGGATGTTTTAGTGTTGGACGAACCTTCGTCGGGTCTGGATCCGAATCAAACGGACGAAATCAATGATTTGCTTGTGCGTTTGAAGCCGGAAAAAGCGATTCTCTTTTCGTCGCATACCCTGTCGGAAGCGGCAACCCTCTGCACACGTATTGTGTTTATTCACCGGGGAACGATCGTCGCGGACGTGCCTCGAAACGAAATTAGCGATTTGGACGTTTTATTTAGACAACTCAATAAATGAAAGATTTTTTCCACTTACTGAAAAGGTTTCTTCCTCCTTACAAAAAATATTTGGGACTGAGCATCGTTATGAATGTTCTGTCCGGCGTATTGGGATTGATTTCCTTTTACATGATCGTTCCTATTTTGCAAATGCTTTTCAAGCTGAATGTCAACGACCATTACGAATACTTGCCGTTCGATTTCTTTTCCGGCGAATCGTGGCGGCATGTAACGGATATTCTGGAAAATAATTTTTTTTGGTACATTTCGCATTTGGTTGAAGTTCATGGCGGTTCGATAGCCTTGCTGATTTTGGCGGTGTTTTTAATTGTAGGAACGGTCTTTCGTGTGGTTGCCATGTATCTTTCTTTTTATTACCTGATTCCCATTCGCACAGGCGTTGTGAGAGATATTCGTAACCGGATCAACGATAAAATTATTTCCCTGCCTTTGGCTTTCTTTTCCGAAGAGCGGAAAGGCGATATCCTGGCGCGGATTTCCGGCGATGTGAACGAAATTGAATCGTCGATCATGAGTTCGCTGGACATGCTGTTGAAAAATCCCATTCTCATCATTATTTACTTAGTAGGGATGTTTATTATCAGCTGGCAACTAACGCTTTTTGTGATTGTGATGCTTCCCATTGCCGGTTATATCATGGGGCAAGTCGGAAAAAAATTGAAAAGGCAATCCGTCGAAGGACAGCGGCAATGGGGATATCTCATGTCGCAGATTGAAGAAACTTTGGGCGGACTGCGGATCATCAAGGCATTCAACGCCGAAGAAAAGATCGGCAAGCGTTTTCACGAAACGAACAATCTGTTCCGCAACATTACCAACCGGATTTTCCGCCGCCAACAATTGGCGCATCCGATGAGCGAAATGCTGGGAACGATTGCCGTAGCCATCGTTCTCTGGTATGGCGGTTCTCTGATTCTGGGCGATAACAGTTCGATTGACGGCGCCAGTTTCATCTATTACCTGACAATCTTTTACCTGATTATCAATCCGGCCAAAGACTTGTCCCGATCCACCTATTCCATTCAAAAAGGCCTGGCCTCGATGGACCGGGTGGACAAAATTCTGAAAGCCGAATCGACCATTATCGACCCGGAAAACCCCTTGCCGGTAGCTTTCGAGCAAAAAATTGCATATCAAAACGTGTGGTTCCGATACCGGGAAAAATGGGTGCTGGAAGCGGTCGATTTAGAAATTCCCAAAGGGAAAACCGTCGCTTTAGTAGGTCAGTCAGGTTCGGGAAAATCGACGATGGCGGACTTGTTGCCTCGTTTTTACGACGTGCAGCAGGGGAAAATTACCATCGACGGAATAGATATTCGCGACACGCGCGTAAGCGATGTCCGCCAATTGATGGGCATTGTGAATCAGGAAGCTATCCTGTTTAACGATACGTTTTTCAACAATATTGCCTTTGGCGTCAAACAGGCCGACCCGGAAAAGGTGGCCGAAGCGGCCCGGATTGCCAATGCCTACGAATTTATCATGGCCTCGGAAAACGGGTTTGAAACGTCGATCGGCGACCGCGGATGCAAACTTTCCGGCGGACAACGCCAGCGCATCAGCATTGCCCGTGCGGTGCTGAAAAACCCACCCATCCTGATTCTGGACGAAGCCACTTCTGCGTTAGATACCGAATCGGAACGTTTGGTGCAGGACGCTCTGGAACGGCTCATGAAGAACCGTACCACCCTGGTGATTGCGCACCGCCTGTCCACAATCAAAAACGCCGACTTGATTTGCGTAATGCACAATGGCCGGATTGTAGAACGCGGTACGCACAGCGAGTTACTGGCTTTGAACGGTTATTACACCAAACTGTGCGATATGCAGGCCTTTTGACGAAGGCTGGGCGGGGCACACCATCCGTCCGGATCCGCAAAAAAAAATACCCTAAAATTTGCCATCACCGAAAAAAGAATTATCTTTGCCCACATAAATCGCTGCTCATTGGTCGATTATAGTAAAATAATTTACAATATAGCCCCGCGTAAGCGAAAACAAAGCAAGAAAAACCTGCTCAAGAACAGGAAAAAAGGATGAAAAGCTTAATGAAAATTAACCGAAAAAATTTTGATTTCCTCTCGAAAATGTTAGAGAGAGAGAGAGAGAGAGAGCCAGACTTAAACAACTGACTCGCAATCAATTACATGCTGTTGCGGCGAATTGCATCTCCCTAACAGTCGCATTACCGAATCACTTCCGCTCCGCATTCCG
>JAITAH010000315.1 GCA_031284225.1 Dysgonamonadaceae bacterium
GATGGCGAATATCGGAAGAAAATTTCTTTTCCGACAGCAGTATAGCTCAATGGATGACTAATCTGAAATTGAGACTTTCATACGGACAATTGGGCGATGATAATATCAGCGGATATGGAAATTTTGACCATTTATCGACTTATAATTATGGCGAAAGCGCTGTCATTTCCAATAATCCGTTTAATCAGACAAACGGTAAAATAGTACGGGGCATTTATCAGGGCAACCTTCCGGTTACCAATCTGACATGGATAAAAACAAATCTTTCCAATATCGGAATGGATTGGGGATTTCTCAATAATCGTTTAAGTCTGGAAGTAGATGGTTTTTACAGGAAAAGGGAAGGTTTAGCTGCTCGAAAAGCAGGCGTTACGCTCCCTAACGAAACAGGATTCACGATGCCCATAGAAAATTTGAATACCGATATGCACATGGGCGTTGACGGCTTTATCAAATGGCGAGATAATGCTGCCGGTTTCCAATATTATGTGGCTGTCAATGCTACTTTTGCCCGGAAAAAAGACGGCGAATCCTGGGGACAATCTTTTGCTAATTCATGGGACGAATATCGTTCTTCGATACAAAGTCGTTGGGCTTATATCAATTGGGGATATCAAGTGATTGGCCGTTTCCGCACGCAGGAAGAAATTGATGCTTATCCGGTAATTATGAATCTGACCAACGGCTCCGACGGCAATATCCCGGTATTGCCCGGCGATTTGATTTACAAAGACGTAAACCGCGACGGCGTAATCGACGGATACGATTCACGACCTATAGGCTATGCCGAAGGGGGTCTTCCTTATCTTACTTATGGACTTAATTCGGGCATTGTTTGGAAACAATTTGATTTGGCAGTCGATTTTGTGGGTGCAACCATGCAATCGTTCCAGCAAAATTATGAAACCAAGTGGCCCTTTCAGGCGGATGGAAACACATACGAATTTATGGCGTCCGACCGATGGCGTCACGAAGACCCCTTAGACCCAAGTTCCCCCTGGATAGAAGGATACTATCCGGCTTTGAGATTACAACCCACAGACGCCTGGCATAATTACTGTAATAATTCGACTTATTGGTTTACAAATCTGAGGTATCTGAGGTTGAGAAATCTTGAATTGGGATACACTGTACCCAAATTGTTAACCACTAAAGTTTCAATCGAACAATTGCGGCTGTACTTCAGCGGGACTAATTTATTCTCTTGGGATAACATTTCCCATTTGGGACTTGATCCGGAAAATAATGATACCAACGGCTTGGGTTATCCCAACAACCGGGTAATGACAATCGGCGCAACAGTCACTTTTTAATAACACAATGCAAATGAAAAAAATATATACATTATCGCTCGTTTTTTTATTTCTCTTCTCCGGATGCAACGAATGGTTAGACCGAGAGCCTAACGACAGGATAACTGCTACTGACTCCTATAGCTCAAGAGGAACGATCAATAGCGTTATCGCCGGCATCTACAACCGGCTTCCCGATTTGGGCGGACTTCAAAATGTGGGTTATTATACTCAATGGGACGAGGGTATCTCTGGAGAATATATAAACAACTTAATCAATTATCCCGGCGATTACGCTCAGTATTACGACTATCAACTTATTCGCGACCTCAATTCGCACCTCAATGATTTGCAAAATGTATCGTTTCTGACCAGCGACGAAAAAGCGTATTACATAGCGGAAGCTCGGTTTTTAAGAATTTATATTTATTTTGAAATGGTAAAACGTATGGGAGGCGTTCCGCTCATTACCCAAGTGATGGAATTTATTCCCGGAAAACCGCTTGAAGAGTATGCTATTCCCCGAGCCAAAGAATCGGACATATACGATTTTATAGCTTCCGAAACGGATGAAATAAAAGAAGATTTAAATCTTTCACCCCAAATCCAATATAACCGGGCATCCAAAGGATTGGCGTTAGCCATGAAATGTCGAGCCATGTTGTATGCCGGCAGTTTGGCTAAATATAATTCCCTGATACCTGTACCTGTCGTTTTACCCGGAGGGGAAGTCGGTATTCTTGCTGAAAAAGCCAACGCCTATTTTCAAAAAGCATTGGATGCTTTTGTCGAATTGGAATCAACCAATATGTATTCGCTCTATGATACAAAAGAGGACAAAACGGCTAATTTTATTGAAGCTTTAACTAAATCGCCGTCAGAAAACAAAGAACTTATTTTCGTTAAAGAATTTTCATATCCTGAAATAACGCAAAACTGGACGGTAAACAATATCTGCCGGACACTCCGGCCGGGAGGAGTGAGCGGAGTGGGCGGGTCGGCCTGCAATCCGACATTGAATTTAGTAGATGCTTTTGAACGGACGGATGGTTCCGAACCTAAATTAACGGCTTATGCAGACAAAAACCATCCCGACGGAATAGGAACGGATAACACAATGGATACTAATCCCAACGTATATATTTATTATGATCTTGTATCGGATATATTTGCGTATAAAGATCCGCGTTTATTTGCGACGGTTATTACCCCCGGACAAAGTTTTTCCGGTAAACCGGTAGATATAAGAGCCGGTATTGCTTATTACAATCCGAATAACGATAAATTCCAATTTGAAACAGGTTCTTTCGTAACAAATGGAAATAATTATCTCATAATCAACCGGGATACGCTGAAAGACGATGTCGGACAGCCTGTGCTCAAGACCGGGAACGACGGCCCGTCTTCCGATTCCTTCATTTCAAGCTCCGGTTTTTATGTAAGAAAATCCATGGACGAAACACCCAAAGACCCCACATCGTGGATAAGCGACATCCAATTAGTTCGTTACCGGTACGGCGAAGCCATTTTGAATGCAGCAGAAGCCGCTTTCGAGTTGGGAAAGCTGACCGAAGCCGCCAATTATCTCAATCAAATACGAAAACGTGCCGGAATGCCGTCTAAAACAGCTATCACGCTAAACGACATTCGCAATGAACGAAGAGTGGAACTGGCATTCGAATCTGATCATCGCTTCTTCGACTTGAAACGGTGGCGAATAGCACACGAAGTTTTCGACGGAGACGTCAACTCCCAAACAGCAATGATGTACGGATTGTGGCCTTATAAAGTATATCGCCCCGGTCATGAAACGCATAATAAGTGGATATTCGTTCGCAGAGTCAATACAACTGTTTTTGCAAGTCCGAGAAGATTTGTTCTGTCGAACTATTATTCCTCTTTTCCTGCTAATGCATTAACAAACAATTCTAAATTAATCGAAAATCCCGGTCGTTAAACAAGATAACCAATATGAAAACATTCAAATTTTTTCCCATTTTTATATTTATTGCACTGCTCTTCGGCGCATGTGAATTTGACAACTTCAACGAACCGGAAATTGGTTTAACCGGTAAATTAAAGTTTGAAGAACAGTTCTTAAATACGCGGCAAAACGTCTTGTTTCGCTTATATCAATATAAAGAAGACGGCTATCTGGCCGCTAATGAACGACCGATTGAAATAAGGGTGGACCAAGAAGGTAAATATAACGCTCTCCTCTTTCCGGGAAGATATAAAATGACCGTTAATCCCGAAAGCGGAGTGAATTATGTTCACAAATGGAAAGATTTTCCCACAAATGAAAGCGGCGAATTAGATACCTTGTATTTTGATATTTCTAAAAATAAAACGCTTGATTTTGAAGTAATTCCCTATTATAAAATCAAAGATTTTGAAGCTAAATTTGAAAGAGATTCTGTCGTAGCTCATTTCAACATTGAAAAATTAACGGTTATCGACGATAACCGGATAACCGGATTCAGGAATGTAAGCCTTTTTCTGAGTCCTACGATGCATGTCAACAACGATACGCCGGTTTCTTTCGCAAAAAGAGTTTCGGATGTTAAACCGGGGCAGGATATCGAAATCGTTGCCCCTCTGAACACTTATTATTCCAATTCCTTTTACAAAAATAATTTTAGAACTTACGTTTATGTCCGGTTAGGAATTTCTCTACGAGTTTCGGCCCAGGAGTTTATTTATTCTAAAGTGATAAAAGTAGAAGGCATCCCTCAAGAAACAATTAACAAATATAAATAATCAGTCATTAATCTTTAATTTTCAAATGTCATGAAAAAGTTATTTTTACTTTCAATTTCCATTTTTCTGAGTGTAGCGGTTTTCTCGCAGGAACAATATCAACCTGCCCAAGGTGATATTTCCGGCATTTTACAAAAAAGCAATTGGAAAATTAATTTGAACATCGATTCGCCGCTTCCCATTGGCGACAAGGGTATTCCCTGGAACGAAAACGGATTAAAATGCTGTGTGGCAGACTTTAACGGAGATGGCGTTGACGATTTTATCGTAACCGGCTTACATTGGGTAGGTACTGATAACTCATCATCTACCGTCGGATTTCTTCATATTTATTATGGACAAATGAGCGGCGATCCAATTCTTGCCTATTCCGACAATAATTTTGCAGTGGCTGGAAACGGGGCGATCGATTGTACAAAAGCGGCAAATGGAACTTTTCTCGTTGCGCTACAAGGCGGAAATAAAGGCAACTGGGCAGCTCCCTATAAAGCATTTGTCTATAAATTAACTCCTTCTGCGACAACTGCCACTTTCACTTCGATTACGGAACTTGATTTTGGCGCAGGGCGCGGATCTATCCTTTTTCTTGATGCAAATAACGACGGCGCTATGGATATTTTCCAGTTAGGATGGAAAGATAATAGCGCCTGGCAAAATCAGGCCAATATTTATATTAACGATGGCAGCGACGAATGGTGGGATTATGAAGGAAATTGTGGCATTCGTCCGGCGGCAAATACGTTTGTTCTGGTATATGACCTGAACAACGATGGAAAAACAGATATTGTTTATCCAATTCAATCAGGCAACTGGGATAATGGAGATCCGCGAGGCATCCTGATTTATTATAATAACGGCGACGGCGCGTTTGACGAATATCAGGTCATGAGTTTTTATTCCAACGACCGGCTGGATGGTTATTATTTTCGTGGAGAAGACGATTTGAATCAAATTCAATGGGTTGATTTCAATAACGATGGATGGATGGATTTGGCGCTTGCTTCAACAATCGACAATAAGGATGATTTATTCGGCGGAGGATGGACTTGGCCGGTGGTACTCCTGGAAAATAAAAAAGACGGAACATTTGCAGAACGTCCGTTTATCAACGAGGCGAAAAACAATCCTCTTTTACTTGGCGGACAGCGAGGCGATTGGGCTACAGCCGATTTCGATGGCGACGGTTATGCCGACCTTATTGGCGGTTTTGAAAATCAATATCGTCCCAGCGGAGGATGGAACTCTCGTACTTATTTTTTCAAAGGAAACGGAAGCGGCGGATTTGAAGAAACCGAAATTACATTGAGCGACGCTAACCCCAACGGAGTACCTGCCATGTGCCGGAGAGGTAATTTCGGACGTTATCTGGTCGGAGATTTTAACGGCGATAAACAACCCGATTTATTAGCGATAGGCGCTCCTTTTTCCGATGCTGTTCGTATCAATCGCTCGTTACTTTATTACAATATTGTTCCCAATTATCACTTTACCGGAATAAAAGAAACTGTTCTATCGCCGGTTTCCATTACTTCTTATAATAATGAAGTCTGCATACGCGGCGGATTAAATCAAACCGTTTCTATTTATTCGGTTACGGGAATATTGGTTCAAAAAGAAATTATTCAATCGAATAATATTACCATTCATCTAATGGTTTCCCCGGGCGTATATTTAGTGAATGTCGGCGATTGCGTTCAAAAAATTATTGTAAAATAATAGAATATATTCAAAATTTTGTTCATGAAAAAAATAAGAGTGTCGTTCTATATTCTACTATTCTTTTCAACGTTTCTGCATGGTTCTGAAATAGATAATCTCCAATTGGTAGCTTCCGGTCGGAATCTTGCATGGAAAAGTTTTTCTCTGTCGGAAGTCCAACTAATGGACAGTTATTTCAAAGACGCCATGGACAGGCACAAAACTTACGTCCTTTCGTTGGAAATCGACCGTTTAATTCCTCATGTATTACAATCGGCAGGTTTACAGCCTAAAGGGAAAAATTACGGAGGCTGGGAAGCTCACCAAAAAGGATGTACTTACGGGCACTATATGTCGTCGTGCGCCATGTACTATGCGGCAACCGGTGAAACTATTTTCCTGGAAAGACTGGACTATATTATTAACGAATTGAAAAGATGTCAGAAACAGCATCAAAACGGATGGTTTCTTGGCGGCGAAGCCGGTTTTTCAACGATTTTATACGGTAAAATACAATTAGACGGACCCGATGAAACCGGTCAACCCTGGGATTTTAATCAAAATGGAAATACTTGGTATGGAATACATAAAGCGCTTGCCGGCTTGAGAGATGCGTATGTTTATGCCGGCCGGCAAGAAGCGCTGGAAATTCTGCGGCCGTTATGTAATTTTATTACGGAATTGGCGCTCAATTCCAATCACGATGTATTTCAGGCAATGTTATCGGTCGAACAAGGTGGCATGAACGAAATTTTAGCCGATGTTTATTCTCTGACTGGGGAGAAAAAATATTTGGAAGCCTCACAACGATTCAATCATGTTAATGTTATTTACCCTGTCGCCGACGGGAAAGATGTATTATTCGGACGACATGCCAACGACCAAATTCCTAAATTCATCGGGGTTGCCCGCCAGTATCAACTGACTAATAAAGAAATTTATCTGACTGCGGCTGAAAAATTCTGGAATATGGTTCTCGACGACCATACTTTATGTATAGGTGGCAATAGCTGTTACGAACGTTTTGGAATACCGGGGGAAGAAAGCAAACGTTTGGATTTTTCTTCTGCCGAAACTTGTAACACATACAATATGCTGAAACTTTCTAAACAACTGTTTTTACTGACTGGCGACAGTAAATACCTGAATTATTACGAACATGCCCTGTACAATCACATTTTAGCTTCGCAAGATCCGGACTCGTTCGGCGGCGTAACCTATTATACATCGCTCTTACCTGGATTATTCAAGCAATACAGCACTCCTTACAATTCGTTTTGGTGTTGTGTAGGAACAGGTTTGGAAAATCATGCTAAGTATGGGGAAGCTATTTATTTTGCCAACGACAAGTCGGTATTGATAAATCTTTTTATTCCTTCCGAGCTAAAGTGGAAAGAAAAAGGATTGAATATAGCCATGAGCACCCGGTTTCCCGAATCCGATGAGATAATTATCAATATCAATAGAAAAGGTTCGTTTACAGGAAATTTGCTTATCCGGATGCCCGAATGGGTAAAAACAAGTCCAAAAATAAAAATCAATGGAATTAAACAAAAACTTCAGAGAATCAACGGATTTATTGTAATACCGGCTATTCACAATCACGATATAATTCTCATCAGCTATCCCCGCAGTCTTTATGTTGAATATGTGAAAGATGAGCCGCATTTTGGCACAGTCATGTATGGACCGTTAGTATTAGCCGGAGACTTGGGCATCGACAATATGCCGGAAGATCATGTTTCCGATAATCGGGCATTGAGAAAAGAACTACCGTTAAAAAACATTCCTGTTCTGGTAGGTAATACGGAAAAACACGACAAATGGATTATTCAGGATCAATCTACGCCATTACTGTTTCATGTAAAAAACAGTGCAAGACAACCGGATATAGATATGATCCCCTATTTTCAAATGCATCACAAGCGAAATTCCGTGTATTGGAAAATATATTCTCCTGAAATGTATGCGTTACGCTCTCAAAAATTATCCGATGAAATTATTATTTCCAATATTAAAAATGAAACTCAACACCAATTAAAAGGACAAAATGATTCCATTCGCTGGCACGATTATTTTTGGGCTTGCAATACCCAATTTCGCGATGCAGTAAATGGCGGGTGGTTTTCATACGAACTGAAAATCAATAAAGACGAAAAAAATCCATATAATCTGATTTGCCGGTTTTGGGGGGACGAATCGCCGCAACACCAATTCGATATATTGATTGAAGGCAACGTATTAAAAACGATAAACTTAAATCGCCGGCTACATCTTACCTACGTGGACGATATTTACGCTATTCCCTACGAATGGACAAAGGGGAAAGATAAAGTTACCGTCGAATTTCGAGCCAAAGAGAATAATATCGCCGGCGGATTATATAGCTTGAAAATAACATCGGATATTACATTGAGATAACATCATTAAAAGATTAGCGATATGGTTTATTTAAATAGAAAAACAGCATGCTTGTTATTTTTGGTTATTGGATACCTGTCTATGCATGCTCAGACGTATAATCCTGTTGGAAAAACAATTAATAATATATTGTATAACAAGAAACTGTTTGATCTCGAAGAAGTAAGATTGTTAGATGGAACTGCATTCAAGCAGCGCCAGGATTTAGACTTGAAATATCTTACGGAAACACTGAATCCCGACCGATATCTGCATTGGTTTTTGGTCAATGCCAATCTTCCTTCCAAAGAAAGTCCGTATGGCGGTTGGGAAAGTGGAGGAAGCTCTACAATGGGACACTATCTTTCTGCCCTGTCGATGATGTATGCTTCGACCGGTTCGGAAATTGCTCTCGAAAAAGTAAATTACCTGATAGACATGCTGGATGAATGTCAAAAAAACGATCCTTACCGAAACCGGGCAAGCGGATTTGGCGGAAACGGGCTGTATGTTTTCGGCTGGGTCAGGGAAGTTTTTAACGACGAAATTCCCAATAATACGCTTGTGATCAGTTGGGACGCTAAACGTCCGAATCAAAATCCGAATATCGATCCCAACCCAAATTTCCATAATTTTTATTATTTTAATGGAGCTGTACCCTGGTACACTGAACATAAAGTTTTTGCCGGAATCCGGGACGCCTATTTCTATACGGGAAATGAGAAAGCTAAAGAAATAATGATCAAATTGGCGGATTGGGTGTATGAAATGACAAAAAATCTTTCATACGACCGGTTTCAATACATGCTGTTTGCCGAACATGGCGGAATGAATGAAGTATTTGCCGATATCTATGCCGTAAGTGGAAATCCACAGCATTTGGAATTATCCCGAAAATTTAATCACCAAGCTGTAATGAATGCTTGCGAACAAAATAATCTGGCGCAAATAAAGAAGGATTTAATTGATATTCACGCCAATACTACGCTTGCAAAATTTCTTGCAAGAGGCAGGCAGTACGAATTAACGGGCAACCAGCAGGATTTCGAGTGCATCCATAATTTTTACCGCTACATTGCCAACTATCAAACCTTAGTCATTGGCGGTAACAGTTTTTGGGAAGGGTTCCGGAACCCTAACATTTTCAGTCCGCATACATATAGTAGTAATTTCCAAAACAGGGCGGCTGAAACTTGCAATACCTATAACACGCTTAAAATTGCCGAAAAAGTCTATGAGTTTACGGGCGAAGAATCAATCATAGAACATTACGAACGGGCATTATACAATCATATTTTGCCGTCGATTCATCCCAAAAACACAGGCGCTTTTTGCTATTATATGCCTTTACAGCCCGGTCATTATAAAACGTATTCAACCGCCACTACGGCTAATTGGTGCTGTTGCGGTTCCGGCATGGAAAATGCTTCCAAATATAGTAAAGCCATTTATGCTCACGATGAAAATAATCTCTATATCAATCTGTTTATTCCTTCCGCTTTGCATTGGAAAGAAAAAGGACTCAAAATAAGACTGGAAGGCGAAATTCCGACAACCGATCAGATTCGGATTACGATAGAGGAGAGCGACGCAATCCCCCGTTCCATTTTCATACGTTATCCGAAATGGGCGCATAAAGGAGTCGGTGTAAGAATTAACGGACAAGCACAATCGGTATCCATTCAGCCGGGCAGTTACATTCAACTCGAAAAAACATGGATGGCCGGCGATGTGATTACCTTGACTTGTCCTTTGGATTTGTGGTATGAGTCTCTTCCGGACGACCATTCGATTGTTTCTGTTTTTTACGGTCCTGTTTTATTAGCCGGAGATTTAGGCGTTAAATCGAAACCGTTTTCTTTACGGGTAGAAAATAATCACGAATATTGCGAAGATGAAATACCGATAGCTATTCCTTTTATTGATAATTCTGTAACTCCAAACAACCTACTGGAAAAAATTCAAGACAATCCGCTAAAATTTGTTTTTAAACAAAATGCAGGTTATCCAAATGGAGTTTCACTCATTCCTCTCTACGATTTACATGATAAAAGGCAAACCGTATATTGGCAAACGACCGATATGAAAACCGTACCTGTTAATGGAGATCCCTATCGAATTCAATGGTCTAACTCTAAAACATACCTTTCATACAACACAAGCAATCCCGATATGAAAGCCATACTAAATTCGGAAGTAGATGAAAATTCGCCGGTCCATCAAGTATGGAAAATCCAGGATACCGGAAATGATTATATGGCTTTCCGTATTGTCGATGCAAACGACGAAACCAAATGCTTATCCATTACAGGAAATACGCTTTCTAACAACGTAGAAGTAGTTGTTGCCGATATAAAAACTTCCAATGAAGCTCAGAAATGGACAATACAACCCCATGATGACGGATATTGTATTGTTAATGTAAAAGATATTAATTTTGCATTGAATCGGGTAATTAATTCAACGGTTAATATTTACAATCGAAAATCAGGTAACATTTCCAATTTGCGATGGAAATTTGAATTAATGAAAGGTTTTTCCGGTATTTCTTTTCCGGAAAATAAAATAAATATATCATATCAAGATAATTACATAAAGATTTCCGGAGGCGACAATCGAAATTTATCGATATACGAATCAACTGGAAAACAACTGTTTACCAAACAGATTACCTCCGATTTATTCACTACTTATTTAAATCTGATACCAGGCGTCTATATTGTTAAAATTGGACGTCAAACGACGAAAATAGTACTTTAATGATTCGACCAATAATAGATTAAGTGAACCGTCCCGGATATTAAGTCGATTTGCGTTTGGAATAAACAGGAAAAATACTTGCACATTTCAATCCCACCATTACCAGTAAAGCGTTCACAATCAAGAGTTCATAGCCGAGCTGGTAATTCATCGCGGCTTGCAGGAATCGGTTGAGCGCGAAGCAGAGTACAGGGGCGAGGATGCAGATGTAAGGCGTCGCCCAATCGCTGCTCGTCGGCCGTCGGAACAGAATACCGTATGCAAATAGTCCCAGCAGCGGCCCGTAGGTGTAGGATGCGATCGTGTAAATGGCGTCGATGATGCTGGCGTTGTTGATCGCCCGGAAAATCAACATAATCAGGATAAAGGCCAACGATATTCCCAAGTGAACGCCCCAGCGGATTTTCCGCGCTTTCGGCTCGTCGTACCGAGATACATGCAAGAAATCGACACAAACGGAGGTCGTCAGTCCCGTCAATGCGGAATCGGCGCTGGCAAAGGTAATCGCAATAATGCCAAGGATAAAGAAAATAATTGCCGCTTGCCCGAAATATCCGCCGGTTACCAGACTCGGCAAAAGATCGTCGGACAAAGCGGGGAGGGCAATGCCTCTCTGCGCGGCATAGTTGAGCAATAAAATGCCGAGACAAAGGAAAAGAAAGTTCACAGGGATAAAGAACAGGCTGCATAGACCGACATTTTTTTGCGCTTCCTTCAGATTCCGGCACGACAGGTTTTTTTGCATCATTTCCTGATCGACGCCGGTCATGGCAATCGTCATGAAGCATCCGCTGAAAAATTGTTTGAAAAAGTTTTGTTTCGTATGCCAGTCGTCGAAAACAAACAGACGGAAATGCGGACTGTTCCGGACGGACGCCGCCAAGCCCGGAAAATCGAGATGTAATCCTTTGGCTACCTGTATAATAATCGCAACCAGCGCCGCAATCAAAAAGAAGGTTTGCAGTAAATCCGTCCACACAAGGGTTTTTATGCCGCTTCGACGGGTGTAAGCCCACATCATCAGCAAAAATACGGTAGCGGTAAGGGCAAACGGAACTTTCCATGCGTCGAAAACATAAGTTTGCAGGATAAAAACCGCCAGATAGAGGCGAACGGCGGCCAAAAGGGTACGGGAGAGGAGGAAAAATCCGGCGCCGGTTTTGTACGCCCGCGTCCCGATCCGATGTTCCAGATAAGCGTAGATGCTGGTAACCTGCCATTTATAATACAAAGGCAACAGAACGAAAGCAATAACGGCATAGCCGAGCAGGAACCCCAGCACCATTTGCATGTAAGTCATGTCGATGGAACCGACCTGGCCGGGCACCGATACAAAAGTTACTCCCGACAGCGATGCGCCGACCATTCCGACAGCGACTACCGCCCACGGCGATTTCCGGTTGCCCAGAAAGAAAGCCGCGTTTTCAGCATGTTTTTTCCCGACCAAGCGGGAAATGAGGATTAACGTTCCGAAATAAACTAAGAGGATGCAGAGGATGGCGCTCCCGTTCATAATACCGTTACCCAGCCGTATTTATCTTCTTCGTCGCCGTACTGGATAGCCCGCAGTTTGCGGTAAAGTTTTTCGCAGATGGGACCGGGTTTTCCGTCTTTGGAGAAGACGTAGGATCGGTTTTTCGCCACATCGTCCACCCGTTGGATCGGGCTGATAACGGCGGCGGTACCGCACATGCCGGCTTCTTCGAAGGTAGCCAGTTCGTCCAGCGGGATTTGCCGGCGTTCGACGGTCATTCCGGTTTCTTCCGCCAGTTGAATCAAACTTTTGTTGGTAATCGAAGGCAGAATGGAGGAGGATGCCGGGGTTATGTAGCTATTGTTTTTGATTCCGAAAAAATTGGCTGGGCCGCATTCGTCGATGTATTTCTTTTCTTTCGCATCTAAGTAAAGGACGGCCGAATAGCCGGCTTGGTGGGCGATTTCGCCGGGGACTAAACTGGCCGCATAATTGCCGCCCACTTTGAAAGTGCCGGTTCCGAGGGGCGCGGCGCGGTCGTATTCGCGGTAGATGCCCACGGGCGTGGTCTTGAATCCTTCTTTGAAGTAAGGGCCAACGGGCGTTACAAATACCACAAAAAGATATTCTTGCGCCGGTTTAACGCCTACTTGCGCAGAAGTTCCGATCAGTAACGGGCGGATATACAGCGATGCGCCGCTTTCGTAAGGCGGAACGAAGCGCAGGTTTTGTTTCACCGCTTCCACCACGGCTTTTTCAAACAGTTCGATGGGAAATTCCTGCATCAGAATCCCTTGCGCCGACGATTGCAGGCGCAGGGCGTTTTCCCTCATCCGGAAAATACGGATTTTACCGTCTTTCCCTTTGAATGCCTTCAAGCCTTCGAACGCTTCCTGTCCATAATGCAGGCAGGTAGCGGCGATGTGCAGGTTCAAATATTCCGAATCCGAAATTTCCAACTCGCTCCATGTTCCGTTGCGATAATACGACCTTAGGTTGTAATCGGTTTTCAGATAACCGAAAGTCAAATCCGACCAGTTGATATTTTCCATAATGAATAAATTCTTTTTTATTGCTGGGCAAAATTAGCTGAAAAACCTGTTTTTTCCAAGCGCGGAAATGAAAAAGATTTTTTACAGGAAAAACTTCTATTTTTTGCATTCAAAAAAAAACGCCGTATCTTTGCGCGTTGAAACCCTCAAAAAGCGCACACATGTCTGTAGTTATTAAAGAAGTATCCAACAAAGCCGAGCTAAGGCAATTTGTTAAATTCAATATCGAATTGTACGAAGGGAATCCTTATCATGTTCCCGGACTGATTTCCGACGAACTTATGACGTTGGATAAAACAAAAAATCCCGCCTTCGAATTTTGCGAAGCCATCTATTTTCTCGCATACAAAAACGGTGTTATCGCAGGACGGATAGCCGGGTTGATCAATCACCGCGCCAATCAAACCTGGAATCAACAATACGCCCGCTTTGGTTTTCTCGATTTTATCGACGATGAAGCCGTATCGGAAGCCCTGTTCAAGGCCGTAGAACAATGGGCGGTGCAGAAAGGCATGACCGGTATTCAGGGTCCGCTGGGATTTACCGACCTCGACCACGAAGGATTGCTCGTTTGGGGCTTCAACCAGGTGGGAACCATGGCCACCGCTTACAGTTTCCCTTATTATCAGGAACATTTGGCCAAACGGGGATACGTTAAAGAACAGGATTGGCAGGAATTTCAGATTCAGATTCCCAAAGAAGTACCCGAAAATTACCGGCGAGTGGCGGAAATCGCCCTGAAACGCCATGGGCTGAAAATCATGAAATTCAAACATACACGGGAAATATGGCCCTATGCAAAAAAAATATTCCAGTTAGTTAACGACGCTTACCGGCCGATTTACGGTTATTCCGAATTATCGCCCCGGCAAATCGACTATTACATAAAAATGTATATCCCGATGTTGCGGCTGGATTTTATAACCGTCATCACAAGGGAATCGGACGACGCGGTGGTAGGTCTGGGACTCACGCTGCCCAGCCTCTCGCACGCTCTGAAAAAAGCCAAAGGCCGCTTCTTCCCCACCGGCTGGTATCATCTATTAAAAGCCCTGTATGGGAAAGCCGGCATTGTGGATTTGTACATCATGGGCGTCTTGCCCGAATATCAGAACAAAGGGGTGAACGCGATTGTTTTCTACGATTTAATTCCGATTTTCAATAAAGCCGGCGTCCGGTA
>JAITAH010000318.1 GCA_031284225.1 Dysgonamonadaceae bacterium
TTTATTCGATAAGTTGTCTTTACCTTCGCCGTATATGTTCAAAACTATTTAAAATAAAAAAGCGCAAACTTAAAAACTTATCCGTTATAGAGGTTCTCAACTACCCATTCGTACAAATAAGTTATAAAAGTCTGCGCTCTTTTAAGCAGACATTTATTCGCTTACTCTTGTACGAATTGAAATTGTTGAGATTTCTATAACAAGAATAAGGCTAAACGCCTTTTAGTTAGTATGTAATATTAAAAATACTGTCTGTTTCTTTATAAAATTTTAATAATGTTGTTTAAAAACGTGACAAAAGTAGTGAGATTTTTTGGAAAAACCAAAAAAATTTCAAGTTTGATTTGTAGAGACGTTGCGCGCAACGTCTCTACGGGGCGGATTATTTATAGCATTTGATTTCGCCTCCGCCAAATACAGCTTCCAACTCCAGAATAACAACCTTCTCTTTCTCTTTTGCCAATCGAACGGCATTGCGAGGCCGGCTATCTATAAAACTGCCGAAAACGCCCGTTTTCTGAACGATGATATTCCATTCTTCCGGAACATAAAGGATTATTCCACTGAAAACGGAACTTACTTTGATTTGAACGGTTTCTGATTCTTCAGATAATTCCACTTGGGTGAAATCCAGCTCCACGCCGCTGAAAACAGCTTCTATTTCTACATTTTTTACTCTCCCGTAATTCCATCTTTCTTTCGACCCTGTAAAAACATAACTCCGTTTGATAACTCCCTCTTCATTGACAGAGATTTCTTCAAAGGTCATTCTATCAAAATGCTTCTTCTCAAAAAAGAAATTTTTCCCGTTTCTTTTCGTAACGGCTATTACTACGAAATAAATACCTGCTGCAATGATAAGCAAAGGAACAAGTATTCCGCTCAAATTGACATCAAAAATCTTGGGAAGTAAAAATATTGTTCCTGTAAGAATAAGGATAATACCTGCGCTTTCATGTTTATGGCTGTTTCTTCCATCAAAAAAGAACACCGCTCCTATGGCAATCAGAATCGTTTGCCAAGAAATGACTAAATGATAAACAGATGAAGGAAGAAATCCTAAATTGTTGAACAACAGGAAAACACCCAGCATCACGATGATAATTCCGATTACAACTTTTTTCATGGGATAACATTTTATTTATTTTCGGAAAGGAGGTTTTACCACTACAGCTTCGATGTCTTTGTTCCGGATACGGATAAAGAGCGTTGTTCCCAAAGCGGCATATTCCGGTTTGACGTATCCGAAACCAATGGCTTTTTTGGTGGAAGGAGAAATCGTTCCCGACGTAACGTTTCCGATAATTTCGCCGTTTTTATTGACAATTTCGTATCCGTGACGGGCAATGCCTTTGCCGGTCATTTCAAATCCGGCCAACTTCCGGAAAAGTCCTTTTGCCTTTTCTTCTTCCAAAAGCGGACGGGAAATAAAAGGATTGCCTTCCGTGAATTTGGTAATCCATCCCAAACCGGCTTGCAGGGGAGAAGTCGTATCGTCCAATTCGTTGCCGTACAAAGGAAAACCGGCTTCCAAGCGCAATGTGTCGCGAGCGCCCAGACCAACCGGTTTGATGCCAAATTCGGCGCCGGCTTCAAAAATCGCTTTCCAGATACTTCCTGCATATTGAGGATAAAAATACAATTCAAAGCCGCCGCATCCGGTGTATCCGGTGTTGGAGATAATGACGTTGTCGATACCGGCTATTTTCCCGGTAACAAAAGAATAATAGGGTATTTGGGTCAAATCGATATCGGTCAGTTTTTGCAAGGTTTTCAAGGCTTCCGGGCCTTGAATCGCCAACTGTGCCATGTTGTCGGAAGCGTTTTCCAATTCGGCGCCTTCGGTATTGTTTTTCATGCACCAATTCCAGTCTTTTTCGATATTGGAAGCGTTGACTACCAACAAGTATTTTTCCGGCTCGTAATGATAAACAAGTAAATCGTCCACAATCCCGCCCTTGTCGTTCGGGAAACAAGTATATTGCGCTTTCCCGACCGGGATATTGGCGACGTCGTTGGAGGTGACTTTCTGAACAAGGGAAAATGCGTTTGGTCCTTTCACCCAAAATTCGCCCATGTGCGATACATCAAATACTCCGACACGATTTACTACGGTGTTGTGTTCTTCGATAATACCCGCATATTCGATGGGCATATCGTAGCCTGCAAATTCATGCATCTTCGCTCCTAACGCATAATGCGTTTCTGTAAATGGCGTTTTCTTCATGCTTTTTTCTTTTATAATATTATACGTTGTTCTAAATTTTTTGCGCAGGCAAAAGTAGTAAAATATTTTCAATTAATTCAAGGCTTATACATTTGATTTAATTACATACACACTGCCTTTACCTTTACCTATTATTTCTAAAACTTTCTCTTCCCTAAGATATTGCAAGTCTTTTTTTAAGGTAGAAAGCGGTATTTCAGAAAATTTTGCTGACAAATCGCTCACTTTTATCGGCTGATTTTCGGCAATATAATGTCTGATTTGCTTTTGCCTGCCGTTTAAATAACCGCCTTTTTGTTTGAAAACATTGTATTTGGCGTCTAATTTTATTGTCAGTTCTTTTATGCTTTCCAAAAAGAAAACGAGCCAGTTGTCGAGAATATCATCTTTGGTAATGCGTTTGCGTTGGGTGGTCATAAGTGTTTCGTAATACGCTGATTTGTTCTTTTCAATGTGATTTTCAAACGAAATATACTGTATAAATCCGTACCCTTGCTGCAACAGGAAAAGCGTTGTTAATAAGCGGCTTAATCTGCCGTTTCCGTCTTGAAACGGATGTATGCTCAAAAATTCGTACACAAAAACGGCAAGCACAATAATGGGATGGATTGTTTTTTCAATCCATTGCCGGTTTGTCCATGCGATAAGTTCAAACATTTCACCCTCAACCAAAGCGGGTTCGGTGGTGTTAAAAATCGTTTTTTGTTGTCCACCGGGATAAGTGGCTACGACTTTGTTCGACAACTGTTTATAACCGCCTCTGTGTCGCTCGTCTTTGTTACTGTATTTGAGCAGAAGTTGGTGCAATTGCTTCATGTAACTTTCCGAGAGCGGAATTTCCCTGTAATTGTCAAAAACAAGTTCCAAAACATCGTAGTAACCCATAACTTCCTGTTCGTCACGAGTTTTGAACTTCGTAATTTTTACATCTTTGAGCAGTTGTTGTACTTCTTCATCGGTTATCGTTGCCCCTTCGATACGGGTAGAAGAGCCAATGCTTTCTATCGTGGCAATACGGCGCAATTCTTTCAGGTAACGGTTTTCGCGTTTTTCTACCACATTCCAACGTCCGCGATACTCATCAATTGCAGCAATCAACTTCGTAATTCGTTGATTTGTAATAAAATCAAAATTCAACTTCTTAATGTATTTGTCCATATTGTATCCGTATTATATCCAAA
>JAITAH010000366.1 GCA_031284225.1 Dysgonamonadaceae bacterium
AAAAAGAGGCCGCCCGTTACAATCCCGACAATACATTCAATTACGGAAGCAATAATGTTTGGAATCCCTTGCCTTTCTGCACTGCTCCCGAAGCAATAACAATCAATCAAGCAAATGGAGTAATAAGCTGGACTTCCGCCGCTCATGCAGCCGGTTATCTCCTCTACAAAAATGGAAACCTGCTCGCGAACACAACCGGAACTACTTATACGGATGCCGCTTACACGGCGAACGACGTCTATAGCGTAATCGCATACAATGCGTATGGCGCGATGGGCAGTCCGGCGTCTGCCGGTACGGGAATCATTCCGTTTCCGGAAAAATCGGGATTTCTAAAAAGCGTTTGGATAACCGATGCATTGCAATTGCAAAACGCTAATGATTTTTCTTCTTTAGAAATAATCAATTTGAACGGGCAAAAAATAATGTCGGTCAAAATCACCGGTTCTTCTATCGACGTTTCCACTTTGAAAACCGGTTATTATCTGGTAAAAGGGCTGGCAAAAACAGGCAGTTGGCATATAGATAAAATAATAAAACGATAAATCCGAAGAAGCGATTGTTTTTCTTTTTCTTTCTGTTAATAAGTATATTTGCAACGTTTGCCAACGAAAAAGAATACGACATTGTGGTGGATCGCAATGGAAGAGGCGATTTTCGTACAATACAGGAAGCAATCGAATCTATCCGGGCATTCGATCCCGCAGGTCCGGTAACCGTTTTTATCAGGGAAGGAATCTATAAGAAAAAATTAGTGTTGCCGACCTGCGTTTGCAATGTAAAACTAATCGGCGAAAGCCGGTTGTGATTTGCGTATGAATGTGTTTGTGTATGAAACGAAGCATCTTTTTTGAAAACGTTCTCAATAACTTTATTGACGAACTGCCGACATTCCTCAAAGTGGGAATGAGCGTGCAGTTGGGAGAATTAGGCACTCTGCGCCTCAATCTTTCGGGTCAAGGCGTCGATACGATTGACGATTTCAACGCTTCAACGATTACGACAAAGGTGATTTTCACCCCCAGCGTAGCGTTTAAAGACGGCTTGAAGGGTATTAAATTTGAACATGAGTAGAAATTTATTCCGGTCGGCATTTTTCATGCGCCAGCGATTTCAGCCGTTGGCGCATGTTTTTTTTATTTCTGTCTTCTCGGCTTATCCGGCTATCAGCTTTCGGTAACGCATCCGTTTCGGTTCTACATTGCCCAACCGCAATCGTTTATTTTCTTCGTACTCCGAGTAGGAACCTTCAAAGAAAAACACTTCCGAATCGCCTTCAAAGGCCAGAATGTGCGTACAAATCCGGTCTAAAAACCAGCGGTCGTGGGAAATGACTACCGCGCAACCGGCAAAGTTTTCCAAGCCTTCTTCCAACGCCCGCAAGGTATTGACGTCTATATCGTTCGTCGGTTCGTCCAGCAGAAGGACATTGGCTTCCGATTTCAACGTGAGCGCCAGATGCAGGCGGTTGCGTTCGCCGCCGGACAGTACGCCGCATTTCTTTTCCTGATCGGCTCCGCTGAAATTAAACCGTCCCAAATAGGCGCGGGCATTGACTTCTTTGCCTCCGACCCGGATAAATTCGACGCCGCCGGAAACGACTTCAAACACCGACCGGTTAGGGTCGATATCGGCATGAGACTGGTCAACATAGCCGATTTTGACGGTTTCGCCCACTTCAAACGCGCCTTTATCGGGTTTTTCCAGATCCATGATTAAACGGAAAAGCGTGGTTTTGCCGGCGCCGTTCGGGCCGATAATTCCTACAATGCCGTTGGGCGGCAGCATGAAATTCAGATTTTCGTACAATAATTTATCGCCGAAGGCTTTGGCAACGCCGACGGATTCAATCACTTTGTTTCCCAGCCGCGGGCCGTTCGGGATAAAGATTTCTAACTTTTCTTCGCGTTCTTTCACATCTTGATTCAACAACTGTTCGTAGGAATTCAGACGGGCTTTGCCTTTGGCATGACGGGCTTTCGGCGCCATGCGCGACCATTCCAATTCGCGTTCCAGCGTTTTGCGGCGTTTGCTGGCCTGTTTTTCTTCCTGCGCCATGCGGGTTGTTTTCTGTTCGAGCCACGAAGTATAATTCCCTTTCCAGGGGATACCTTCGCCGCGGTCGAGTTCCAAAATCCAGCCGGCCACGTGGTCGAGAAAATAGCGGTCGTGAGTAATGCAAATCACCGTCCCGGCGTATTGTTGCAAATGCTGTTCGAGCCAGTCGATAGATTCCGCGTCCAAATGGTTGGTCGGTTCATCCAATAATAAAATATCGGGTTGTTTCAGCAGCAAACGGCACAAAGCTACGCGGCGGCGTTCGCCTCCGGAAAGGGATCCGACAAGCTGGTCTTCCGGCGGACAACGCAAAGCGTCCATCGCCCGTTCGAGCTTGCTGTCGATATTCCACGCATCGGAAGCGTCAATTTTATCCTGTAATTCCGCCTGACGGGCAAAAAGTTGATCCATTTTGTCGGCGTCTTCGTAATATTCCGGCAAGCCGAATTTTTCGTTGATGGCTTCGTATTCTTTCAGAATGTCTATCACTTCTTGAACGCCTTCCTGCACAATTTCTTTTACGGTTTTCGCATCGTCCAATTTCGGATCCTGTTCCAGATAGCCGACCGAATAGCCCGGCGAGAAAACCACTTCGCCCTGATATTCTTTTTCTACGCCGGCAATGATTTTCAGTAAGGTAGATTTACCGGAACCGTTCAAACCGATGATGCCGATTTTTGCTCCGTAATAAAAGGAGAGGTAAATATCTTTCAGTACTTGTTTGTGGGGCGGAAACATTTTACTCACGCCAACCATCGAGAAAATAATTTTTTTATCGTCTGCCATACATTTTTGAATTTGGCGCAAATTTACATAAAAGTCCCGACATATACACAGACAGATAAAAATTCGGTATAACCACCTCCCTCCACTGCGTTTCGTTCGGAGCTTGCGACGCACGATTTGCAAAAAAACCACAACTTTCTTAGCTTTGAGGAATTAATCATAAAAACCACTCAATATGAAGAAAATATGTGGTTTAGATGTGCACAAAGAAAGTTAAGAAAAACTTTTGAAAGCCAGCGCATAGAGTTTCATTTGTTTTAACATAGCTACAAGTCCGTTGGAGCGGGTGGGAGAAAGATGCTCTTTCAACCCGATGGCTTCGATAAAATACAAATCGGCCGAGAGGATTTCGTCCGGCGTTCGTCCGGAAAGAACGGTTATGAGCAGTGAAACAATGCCTTTAACGATCACGGCATCGCTGTCGCCCCGGAAAATCACGTTCCCGTCTTCGTAGTCGGCTTGCAGCCATACGCGGCTTTGGCAGCCTTCGATTAAATTATTGGCCGTTTTGTATTGAGCATCCAAAGGGGGAAGCGTGTTTCCCATTTCTATCAGAAGGGAATATTTATCTATCCAATCGTCGAAAACGGCAAATTGTTCGATCAGTTCGTCTTGTGTCTGCCGGATATCCTGACGGTTATTTTTCATGATAAACTACGTAAAGAACGGTTTGTCCCACAGCTTTCAAGGTTTCGCGGCTGACGTTTTCCATCGTATCGTCGAGGGTATGCCAATAGGCGCCGAAGCCGGTATCGGAATGGGGGTCGTACTGAATAATGTCGATGCAGGGGATTTTCCGGTATTTGAATACTTCCAGATGGTCGTCCGTAACGCCGGAGCCTCTTTGGTCGATAAAATAGTCGTGGTATCCCAAAGCGCGCGCCGTATCCCATACCTTGTTGACAATTTTTCCGGCATATTGCATGGAGAAATATTCTTTGTAAAACTGCGCTCCGGGTGCGCTAACCATATCTAACAGAATGCCGTATTGGGCTTTATAGTTCCGGACATGCGGGTTTTGCGCCCAATATTCCGAACCCAGACACCAGCCTTTGCTGCCGTATTTTTGTTGGTCGAAAGAAGGCGTTCCCCAATCTTCCGCATCAAACAGGATAATGTCAACACCTATGGCAGGGGACGCAATGCCGATTTGACGGGCAATTTCCAACAATGCCCCGCACGCGCCGGCGCCGTCGTTGGCTCCGCTAATGGCTTTCCGGTGATTGGCAGGGTCGGGATCGTAGTCGGCAAAGGGACGGGAATCCCAATGGGCGCACAACAAAATGCGCTGGGGGTTTTCGGGATGGAAAGAGGCGATAATGTTTTTTGCGTGCAGCGTTTTTTTGTCGTAAGTCTGAAGCAGGGCTTCCTGTTCAATGACTTGTGCGCCGAAGCTTTTGAGTGTGCCGGTCAAATAATTGCCGCAAGCTTCGTGAGCAGGCGTATTCGGAACGCGCGGACCGAAAGCTACCTGAGCGGCCGTGTATTGCCAAGCGCTGTCCGAATTGAATTCGGGAACGCTGACGTCGGTTACTTTTTCCTCGGCAACAACTCGTTGCGTGGGTTGTTTGCAGGAATAGCCGGCCGTCAGCAAGCTGCAAATGAGAAGGATTTTTTTCATGATTCTGTCTGTTTTTGTACTGTATTCATTACCCGCATCAGATTACCGCCCCAGATTTTGGCAATATCGTCTTTGGCGTAGTTTCGACGGATCAGTTCCTGTGTGATTTTGGGCAACTCTTTCGTTGAGTTGAGTTCCGGGATGCCGCCGCCGCCGTCGAAATCGGAACCGATCCCTGCGTGGTCGATGCCTGCGGTTTGAACGACGGCGTCGATGTGATCGACAAGGTCTTTGAGCGTAGCATTCCCGTCTGCGCGCAGGAAGTGGGGATAGATGCAGATTTGAATCACTCCACCTTTCCCGGCAATGGCCTGCATCAGGGGGGTAGAAAGGTTCCGCGGGTGATTGCACAGGGCTTTCACGGACGAATGGGAAGCGATGACCGGATGCCGGCTCAACGCTACGGCGTCGAACGAAGTTTTTTCGGAAGTGTGAGAAATATCGATCATTATGCCTAAACGGTTCATTTCCAGGACAACTTCTTTGCCGAAGGCGCTTAACCCGTCGTGTTCCGAAAGAGAATCCATAGCGGAATCGCAAATATCGTTATCTCCGTTGTGGGACAGGGTGATGTAACGCACGCCTAAATCGTAGAACCGTTGAAGGTTACGGATATCCTTTCCGATACCGTAACCGTTTTCGATACCGATGAAGATGGCTTTTTTCCCTTCCGCTTTCAGGCGTTTCAGATCGGCAGTCGAGCGGGCAAGGCCGGCAAGGCTTGCGTTTTTTTCGACTTGCCGGATGATTTCCCGGAGAATGTTTCCGGTTTTCTCGACAGTCTGTTGCAGGGTTTGATCGTCGCGTTTCCCCTGTTTCAGGTAGGCCACCATAAATGTAGCGTCCAGCAGGCCGGCTTGCATTTGAGGAATATCTACTTTGATGCTGTAAGGAACTGATTCTCCGTCCGTTTCATCGCCAAACTCCCTCGGATCGACCGGAAATGCCGGATTGGTTTTTCCAATATCGATGCCGTAAGGGAAATACATCGGTGTATCGCAATGCGAATCAATGGAATAGATTTCGGCATGGATGTTTTTTGCCATCCGGTACCCTTCGTTCGTGTCCTTTGCGTTCGTTTTCATGTGAACGCAAAGGTACGAAAAAAACAGGAATCTTATTCGGTTTTCAGTGTTTTAACAGGATTCATGGTAGCGATTTTCCATGTTTGAAAACTCGTAGTTAGTAATGCTATAACCAAAGCGGCAATTCCAACCAGGATAAATATCCAGATACTTAACGGCGTTTTCACGGCAAATCCTTTTAACCATGATTGCAGGCTGAAATAAGCCACCGGCGAGGCGATGCCGAAAGACAGGACAACCCACAGCACAAAGTCTTTGTTGAGTAAAAGCAACAAATCTTGGAGCGTGGCGCCGTTTACTTTCCGCAAACCGATTTCTTTGATGCGTCGTTGAGTAACGTAAAACGCCATAGCAAACAATCCGGAAACACTGATAATAAAGGTAATAAGCATGGCGAAAGACAATACTTTTTCAGCATTTCGCTCAGCATTGTACAATGCCTGATAGGTATCGTCCAAAAAATGGTATTCAAACGGATAATCCGGTTCCGACGCTTCCCATTGGGCGCGGATGGCGGCGATAGCGTTTTGCGGATCGCCGTTCACCTTGAAGAAAACGGGCGACCAGCCGTTGCCGTAGCTTTTCATATAGACTTGCGGGTCGATTTCGTCGCGCAACGAACGGATGTGAGCGTTACGCATCACTCCTTTAATGATCATTCTCCCATTCCCGTTAGGAATAATAATTTGCCCCACTGCGTTTTTCAGTCCCAGTAGTTTTTGAGCGCTTTCGTTGATGATCACCGGAATAATCGAATCGCCGGGGTCGGATTCCAGATAAAACGGATTTTCCCCTTCGATAATCTTCATCTCCATAAAATCGAAATAATTAGGTTTTACGTAATTCATTTCCATCAAGAGCATTTGGTTCGATCCGACATTGCTAATCGCCCAACCTTGATGCCACTGGGTAGGCAGACCTTGATTTTTTAATGTCAGGTCGGTGATGGACGGGTTTTTCAGCAATTCGTCTTTGAATACCTCGTAGTTTTGGGCGAAATTCCTCCGGCCCTTTACGTAAATAATATTTTCCTTATTGAACCCCAAATCGTAATGCGCCATAAACTGTACCTGTTTCTGCATAAAACTGACAGTTATCAGCAAGGCGATGGAGGCGGTGAACTGCACAATAATCAGGCTTTTCTGGAATATGGAAATGTTCTTTCCCTTAAATTTTCCACCCAATGTTTGAATGGGATTGAAATTAGTCATGTAAAACGCCGGGAAAGTGCCCGCCATGAATACCGTAACAATCAACAGAACGGCAAGAAAGAGATACAACGCAGGCGACAGTACGTCGATGACCAGCGTCGAATGAGTGAAATTGTTGAATACCGGCAAAGCCAGATAAGCAAGAAAAATACCCGCTCCGATGGCAATCAGCACATAACAAGCTGTTTCGGTATAAAAATCAATCACTAACGATTGCTTATCCGCTCCATGCGCTTTTTTAATTCCAATGGTTTTTGCCCGCAAAAACGAAGTGGAAATAAACAGATTGGTGAAATTGATGCAGGAAATAATCAGTATAATCAAAGCGACAGCTCCGAAGACGCCAATCATCGGTTTATTGCCTTTGACGAGCGAATTATCAGTCATCGACCCTATACTGAAATGGATATCTTTTAATGGCTCTAAGGTAAAGAATACTTGCGCCTCCTGGAAAAACGACATATTCCGGTAGGCGATTTGCTTCAGCGATTGTTCCGTATCGCCGATTTTCCCTGCGTCGGGAATCCGGAAAAACGTGATATAGACGTCATTGCCGCCCCACACCCTGTTACCGTAATCGCCCACCGGCGGAAAGACAAAATCGGTTTGCAGGCTGGAATTGGCGGGCATGTCTTTCATCACGCCGCTTACGGTAAATGGTTGATCGTCTAATTGCAGACTTTGCCCCACCGCCTTTTTTCCCGGAAAGAAACGGGTAGCGGCCGATTCGCTGATGACGATTTTATCGGGTGCAGACAGCACATCGGCTGGGTTGCCTTCTTTCAACGGAAAATGGAAAAAGGAAAAGAAATTCGTATCGGCCATCATTACCTGCACCTTCGGATAATAGATGCGATCGATTTGAATATCCTCCATGTGCAGATATACCCGCAAATGGTCTTCGATAGCGGGAATTTCTTCGTGCGCCGCATCGCCCATCGGCCAGTAGGTAGAACCTAACTTCACCGGCGCATCGTTCAACGTAACATGTTCTATAATCCGGTAGATTTCTTCCCTGTTCCGATGGAAATTGTCGAAACTCAATTCATGGATAGTCCACAAACCGATGATGATTGCCACCATAACGCCCAGACTCAGGCTGCTGATATTAAGCAAACCGACGACCTTTTGCTTGTTGAAATTCCGTATAAACTGTTTCATTTCGCTGTTTTTTTATGTTTTTTTATTCACTCTTCAAATACTTTACCGGATTGGCGTTGGCGGCCGACCGGCTTTGCCAATAAATCGAAATAAACGAAACCAACAGGCAAAACGCTCCGGCGGCAATGAATATGAGCGGACTTAATCGAATCCGGTAAGCATATTCGGACAGCCATCGCAGCATGATGTACCGAATAATCGGAACCGCTATCACAAAACCAATCAGCACATAACTTAAAAACGTAAGGAGAAATTTCGACAATATTTCGAAACTGTTGGCTCCATGTATCTTGCGCATGGCAATTTCCTTGCTGCGCTGCCGTACAAAATAAGTGGACATGGCAACCAGTCCAAGCAGGGATATTAAGACGGCAACGAAAGTAAAGACGATAACAATCAACGCCATTCTTTTCTGCGCGGCAAACGATTCTTCCACCTGTTGGTCGATGAATTTTCCTTCGAAATCGACTTGAGCAATCCGTTCATAAACCGCCTGTACTTGTTTGTAGGCTTCAAAAGGATCGCCCTGCACTTCTACCAGTATTTCCCAGGGATATTCCTTTTCAAAGGTTTCCTGAAAAAACAGAAAAGGCGCCGCATCATAGGTAATATTGCTTATTTGAACGTCCTTGATAATTCCGGCAATGGGTATGCCTCTCCCTAATTTCAATTCGGGAGCGTCTTCACTCAGTCCGGTTTCTTTCAAGGCTTGCTGGCTGAGGTAAACACTCTGCGAACCATTCCCCAGATGATTTTCCTTGATTTTCTGCAAGCCAAGCATTTCGAAATAGCTGGAATCGCCTTTCAATATCTGAAAAGCAATGTTTTTGCCCTCATATTCCGTTGACCAGTTATTGCCCCGGTTGAAGGGCGTTCCCTGGGCAAGCGCCACCCTTTTTACGCAAGCCAGTTGTTTCGCTTCATTGGCAAAGTTAAAGATGCTTTCTTTACTGTCGAAGCTGAACGTCCACGTATCAATGATATGGGTGGTATTGTATCCCAGGGGCGCATGAATGAGGTGCATCGTTTGAGACGTCATGGTAATGGCGGCCACCAGCAGCATGATCGTGATGATGTTTTGAAAAACGATGAAAAAGCGGCTGAACACCATCTTGCTTTTCTTCTCCCAGTCGCCTTTGACAATTTCTATCGGCTGGGCTTTGGAAATAATGGCTGCCGGCAACCATCCGGAAAGGATTCCCAGTGCACCGATTACGCCCAGTACGATCAAAACGCTTACCGGCGAAAGGGCATCGGCGATATACAACTTTGTTTCGAGCAACATATTCGCGTAAGGAACGCAAAGCGTTGCCAACAGCAAGGCCAGCAGGAAAGAAAATAGACACAGCAGAATAGCCTCCATAATCAACTGAACGAACAGTTCTTTCCGGCTGGAACCCAGCAAGCGGCGCATCGCCATCTCTCTCGCTCGGAATCCGGCCTGCGCTACCGTTAGGTTGATGTAGTTGATGACGGCAAACGCCAGTATCAACAGGCCGACCGAGAGGAGTATCATAACAAATTTCCTGTCGCCGTGCTGCAAATAATATCCCCGGATATCCGAAAAGTAGGCGTCTTATAATGGCGTAAACGTAACCGAATGACAGATGCCTCTTTGGTATATCCAGAAGATTTCCTTGAAATAACTTTCCATATCTCCGACTTTGGCAGTCAAATCGGTTCCTGCTTTTTCCTGCACGAACAGGTAAGCGCCGCCGGCGTTATCAAAGGTTTGGCTGTCCATGGACGAATTGAAATATTTGATGTTATCAATCCGGACAACGATATCGCAGTAGGGAATGACGGAGTTTTTAATATCGTCCATGACACCGTTGACAGTTACCAGTATGCTGTCGCCCAAGTTAATGGTTTGTCCCAACGGGTTGGCGTCGCCGAACGCTTTCCGTGCAAAGCTTTTAGAAACGACGGCATAATTCTTTGCCGACAAAACCTGACCGGGATCGGCTCCGTGCAGTTTGAAACTGAAAAGACTGAAAAAAGTCGTATCGACAAACAGCAGACGCTCCACTTTCAGCTTGTTTTCCCCGATATAAGCCGATTTTTTTTCATCATAAGGGATTACCGGACACACTTTTTCTATTTCGGGATAGCGATCCCGGATGCGATCGGCTATCCGGAAAGCGCCTCCCAACTCTTCTTCACTGCCGAGAATATATATCCGTTCCGCATTCTTCTGAAACCGGTCGGTCGATAATTCCTGCACGGTATAGACGGCTATCAGGATGACAAACATTAGAGAAACAGCCAGACCGAATATGTCAATGAAAGTATATGCCTTGTTTTTTTTCAGAAATGCAAAGAATGTTCCCAAATGAAATAGACTGCTCATAACGTCCTACATTAGGCTTTGCACTTCCGCCACGATTTCACCGTCGAACAGGTTAACGATTCGGTGCGAATAAGCCGCATCGTGCTGCGAGTGCGTTACCATGACGATAGTGGCGCCTTCCTTGTTCAGTTCCGAAAGCAGTTCCATCACGTCTTTCCCATTTTTAGAATCGAGATTACCGGTCGGTTCGTCGGCCAGGATAAGTTTCGGATTGGCAACCACTGCGCGGGCAATGGCGACGCGCTGCTGCTGACCACCGGAAAGCTGGTTCGGGAAATGCTTAGCGCGATGACTGATGTTCATGCGGCTCAAGGCCTCTTCCACCCGCCGTTTGCGTTCCGATTTACTGATGCCCATATACACCAGCGGCAGTTCTACGTTTTCAAAAACATTCATTTCTTCAATCAGGTTGAAGCTTTGGAACACGAAGCCGATAGTACCTTTGCGGGTTTGCGTGCGTTCTTTTTCTTTCAAGTGGCCGACTTCCTGACCGGCTAAATAATATTTGCCGGAAGTGGGATTGTCTAATAAACCCAGGATGTTCAACAGGGTGGACTTGCCGCAGCCCGAAGGCCCCATGATGGCGATAAATTCTCCTTCGCCGACTTCCAGCGATACTTCGTTCAATGCAACGGTTTCTACTTCTTCCGTGCGGAATACTTTCTTCAGATTTTCAATCTTTAACATGACGTTTAGTTTTAATGAATTAATAAATAGATTTATTCTGTTTTTAATGCTTTTATGGGGTTTTGCGACAGTACGCCCCAGTTTACTCCTGCCGTGGTCAGCAGCGCAACGATGCACTGCATGACGACCGGAAGGACAAACAGGCTCCAGTCCAGGGGCAGATGATTGGCGTAATGACTCAATAATTCGGAAATGATATATGCCGAGATAGGAACGGCTATGAGGGCTGTCCAGCCAATCCATTTCAATACATTCAGGGATAGAAGGATAAAGACGGATGGCGCTTCCGCCCCGTAAATCCGGCGGATGCCGATTTCTTTGATCCTCCGCATGGCCGAAAACAGGTGAATGGCCAATAAACCCAGCATGGCTATAAAGAGCGCTGTGATGGAAGCGATCAACACAATACGGATAACGGTCTTTATTTCCTTGAATTTATTGCTGTAAATATGCTCATTCCATATCGGATTAACTACGAAATCGGGATCGAATTGCCGGAGAACGGTTTCCGTCAGTTGTTGCGCCCGGAGGGTTTCTACCTGATCGTCAAAACGAATGTTGATAATCGAAGGATAAGTTTCCCTGCTCAGGACAATGGGAGCAATGGACAGCACCGGATTGTCGTAATAGAAATCTTTGACAACTCCGATCACTTCTGCCTGTTCCCAATAAAGGAAACTTTTCCCGACCGGCGAACCGTCGCCCAGCATCTTGGCCGCCGCCTCGTTGAGGAGGAGCGTCGGAAGGCTGTCCGGATCGCTTTCTTGCCAGAAACGGCCTTCGACCAGTTCCAGTTCCATCAACTCCGGCATCCCTGTCAACAAGCGGTATTCGTTGATGCTCATTTTCTTCTCCTGATCTTCCCAAGGGGCGATGACCTGACCGCTCCATCCGCCGCCGAAAATGTGTTGCGAACCGGATACGCTTTTGATTTCCGGATATTTAAGCAGTTCCTGTTTCACGGCTTCGTAGCTTTTTCCCAGCGTGTTATTACTATGGAAACTCATCACCTGATGGGGATTGTATCCCAAGGGAAGTTTTTCTAAATAAGTGGTTTGTTTATACAGAAGCAAGACAACGGAAAGCAGTATGATGGAAAGTATGGATTGGAAGATGACAATGCTTGCCGTCAACCGCCGTTTGGAGAATTTCAACCGTTTACCCAGTATTTCTAAGGGAGAGAAGCGACTCAGATAGAAGGCGGGATAGGAGGCGGAAAAGACAACCGTTATCAGGAACAGCAGCAAGATGGATGCGATGAATAACGGATTCAGCAATTGCGTCAAATCAATGGGTTTCCGGATCAGTTCGCCGAAGGGCGGGGCGCAAACGACCGCCAGAAAAAGGCCGCCGAGAAAGGCAATGAAGACGATGACGAATACTTCCGAAAAGAATTGACGGACAATATCCCCTATCCGCGCCCCGTTGGTTTTGCGAATCCCGATTTCGTTCATCCTCGTTTCGCCTTGCGTTACAAAGAGATTGATAAAGTTAGTTATGGCCAGCAACAGGATAAA
Source organism: Dysgonamonadaceae bacterium (assembly GCA_031284225.1). The sequence goes on from JAITAH010000366.1 coordinate 12,477, forward strand.
GACCGAGAGCGCAGTCAAGAGCCAAATAAAGCTCATGCTGCCGGTTTTATCCAATCCCCATTCGGCCTTAGATTTCAGATAGACGTCGCCGAGCATTTCCGTCAAACCGGAAACCGGCTGGCTGCCCGTCCATTCTCCCCAGGGCTTGGCTAACGTAGCGTATTCCTTCTCGATAGCCTCGCGCGTAACTTCGACGGAGGCGTCTTTTCCAATCAGATAATAGGTGTGAAATTCCAGCCCTCCGGCGTTCTCAAGCATTTGTATCGAGGCGATACGAGCCAGAAAATCGAAACCGAAATGCGTATTTACGGGCAACGCTTCTACTACGCCGGCAACCACATAGTCGATATTCCAAAACGTAATGGTTTGATTCATGGCCGCCTGTGGAGAACCAAATATCTTGTTGGCGCAATCGCCGGTAATGACGGCGGAATTAAGCGATGCGAGCGCTGTTTCGGGCGTTCCTTCGATAAATTTCATCGGGAATACTTTGAAAAAATCAGAGTCCGTCAACAGGCTTTTCACCTCTTGAAAGCGCTCCCCGTCAGTAGCAAGTTCCACATTGCCCAAGCGGTAGATTTGCGCCGCCGCTTCTACGCCGGGCGTCCGGCCGGGAAGTTCGGTATAAGCATTTCGCAAGTTAATCGGCGCATAACGGCGGTTGCCCTCCTGTTCGCTGACGGTTAACAGCCGGACAATCCGTTCGTGATTGGCTAAATGCTTATCGTATGTCCATTCGTTGACGACAAACAGTATCAGCAAAATAGAGGCCGCCAATCCGATGGCCAATCCGGTAATATTTACCCAGAGAAAGAAGCGGCTGCGTTTGTATGAATGAAAGATGTTCATTTCGTTTGTATTTAAATAGTTTTCTATTAATGAATATGCCATTATTATGCCAAAAAAGTAAACGCCTGTTGTTTAGCGGCTTATTGATTATTTCGGTTGCTGGATTGTAAAATTTCTTGACGCTTTCTGTAAAGATTGTTTACAGTATGCCGATTACCTCGTTCGGGGAATACCGCCTCCCATCCGGCGCCCTTATCCTTCACTGTTCAGCGCCGTTGTCGGATTTTTCGTTGCCGCCCTGTAACTTTGACTGTTGACGGTGAGCAACGTAATCAGCAGAACGGCTATTCCGCCCAGCAGGAATACCCACCAGTGAATCGGCGTTTTATAGGCAAAATTATCCAGCCATTTACTGATCGCGTAATACGTAACGGGGCAGGCGATCAGGAAACAGACGCCCAGCAAAACCAGATAGCTCTTGTTGAACAGCAGCAGTATTTCTCCGACCGACGATCCGTGTACTTTGCGAATACTGATTTCTTTCCGGCGGAAAGCCGTTTCAAATACCACCAGGCCGAACACGCCGATGATGGAAATCAGAATAGCTACGGCGCTGAAAAGCGTAATGAGCAGCGTGAGCCGCTGTTCCTTTTCATAGACCTGCTGAATGGCCTCGTCGAAGAACGATACATTGAATGTCCATTCCGGGTCGAGCTTCGACAGCGTGTTCCGGACGTGCTGAATAGCTTCCCGGAAATCGCTTCCCGCCTTTACCTTGATGTAGGCGTATTGCATCTGATCGCCCCAGTTCTCGTTTCCCCACACGAAGAAAGCCATCGGCGTCGGCAAAGTGTAGAACGTCGTAAATTGAATGTCTGGAATAAACCCGACGATTTCATTGTCATTTTGGTCCATTGTATTCACCTGCATGTCGTATTCTTTCTTTGCCCGTTCGTTAAAAATGTATTTGCCGCGCGTCCCCAGTCGGTCGTCTTCCCGGAAATCGCGCCCTTCGCTCACCGTTATTCCCATGATTTGGAGAAACGACGGGTGGACGGGGAAACAAGAGAATTGAATGTCTTTATCCCGGTATTTCCTTCCCCAACTCATGTACTGGTCGCTGCTGTTTAACAGGAATTGACCGTAAGTTACGTCTTCGATACCGGAAAAAGACCTCAACTCGTTGGCAAACACGTCATAATTCTTCTTGATATGCTGAGTCAGGTCGGTAACAATGATCTGGTCTTTATTGAAACCCAAGGGAATATTTTTCAGGTAATGGTTTTGAAGATACATGAAAAGGGAAGAAATAATCAGCGCCAGCGAAGCGATAAACTGGATGCAGATTAATCCGTTTCGCATCTTCCGTCCCCGGGGCGACAATCCGAAAGAGCCTTTGATTGCCAACGCCGGCTGGAGAGCCGTCATATAAAAAGCAGGATACAGTCCCGACAACACTCCCACCAGGATGGCTAAAAGCGCCGTCGTTCCCAGCAATACGGGGTAATCCGGTAAATAGATGTCCGGATCGAGCAGTCCGGCCATCGGCGTTTGGGAAACCAGATAAACCAGCGCTAAACTGATAAGATAAGCCGTCAGGCAGATAAAAACCGCTTCGGCCGCCAGTACCGTGCGCAACCGGGTAACGGACGAGCCTAATATCCGTTGCGTGTTGATGCTCCGGATTCGCCGCGGCGCCAGGGCGATGCTGAAATTGGTAAAATTGATGCCGGCAATCACAATCACAAGAACAGCGATGGAAAAGATGACTAAAATCTTTTGCCGGCTGGATTTGGGAGAATTATCGAACGAAACGTCCGTCGTGAAGTGCAATTCAGGCAATGCCGTCATCTGAAGACCGATTTGCTCAGACACGTTTCCCCAGGCTTTGGTAAGCAATTCCCGTGTGGTTTGCTCCATCGTTTCGAGGAGGCCGGGCACGGCGTCGGGGGTATCCAGACGGACATATACATGGTAATTCCAGTTCCCGAACAAGTTAATATTTTCCTCTTTATTCATCGGAACATAAATGCAGTTTTCCAGCAGGGTATTAGCAGGAAAATCTTTATAAACGCCTTTCACGGTAACCTGTCGTCCATACAGGGCAAATGCTTTCCCGGTAGCCGATTCGCTGCCGAACAGTTTCTTCGCCAGGCTTTGCGGAATGGCAACGGCTTCCGGATCTTCTAAAGCCGCTTCCGTTCCTTCCAGCATCTCAAAGGGGAATACTTTGGTAAAACCGGGAGAGACGGTTAATGTGTTTTCGGCAGATAAGAACTTGGAGCCGTTTTTCTCGATGCCGACAAGCGCTTTCTCGCTAAAAGGAGCGCTCAAAGCGCCTGCAACAATGTGCGGAGAAGATTGAAACCAGGCTTCTGCCAGCGGACGGGGCAAAATGGCTTGTTTCCCTTCAGCCACCGCATTCAAGGCATCGATCCGGTAAATCCGGTCGCAGTCCGGGTGGAATCTATCGAAACGGTAATCGTAATCCACCTGCATCATAATCAGGATAAATACGGTAAAAGCTACCGATAATCCCAGTATATTCAGGATGCTCGACGTTTTGAAACGCTTCAAAACAAATAAGAAATTTTTAAACATATCTTCTACAATTTATTAATGAATAACTTAATCATTCTTGATACTGTCCGCCGGATTTGCGTTAGCCGCTTTCCAATGCTGAAACGTAACCGTCAGGGCGCCTTATCAGCCCGCATTCAACGCTTGCGTCGGATTGGCACGCGCCGCTTTATAACTCTGTGCGCTGACGGTAATCAGGGTAATCAACAAAACAATACACCCGCCCAAAAGGAATACCCACCAATGGATGGCAATTTTGTACGCAAAGTTTTCCAGCCACCGTTCAACAATATACCGGGCGACCGGAATGGCAATGGCAAACGCAACGGCCAACTGGAATAATACATTCCGGTTCAACATGACAATGATTTCGCGGATGCTCGATCCGTTGACCTTACGGATAGCGATTTCTTTGGCCTTGTAACGGGCGTTGAAAACAATCAATCCGTAAACGCCCATCACCGCAATGATGATGGTAATGAAACCAAAAATGGAAATAATTTGAGCTAAGTCGTTTTCTTTTTGATACAAACGATCCATCGAATCGTCCAGAAAATGCAGGTCAAAGGGTTTGTCGGACAGTTTTTCCCATGCCTGTTTCAGATAATCAATCGTTGGCAGGATATTACCGCCGGTCGTCTTGATAAGCAGATAGTTTCCCCATTGATAATGATAACCGACGTCTTGCGTAATCAGACACAGCGGCCGGATGCCGGAATGTAACGTTTCGAAATGAATGTCTTGCATAACGCCCACAAACTCATACTCCTCTCCCCTGTTGATTCCGACGCCGCTCGCAAACGCATATTTTTCCAAAAAAGCCCGGTTGCATATAATGCGGGACTTGCTGTCGTCGTCCGGAATAAAATTCCGGCCTTCGATGACCGGAATACCGAAGAAATCAAGGAAATTACTTTGAACAATCCAGGCGGTGAATGCGACATACCGGTCTTCGACGTCCATTCCCCAATTCTGACCAATAGCGCCCGGCAAATCGGGCGAAACCGTACAATCCAGCACAGCAGGATGTTGTTTGATTTCGTTTTCGTACACCTTGACAAAATCGGCCGAATGAACCGGCAGATAAACAATATTGTCCTTCTGGAATCCATAGGAATAATTCATCATGTACCGTTGTTGCATTTGAATGAAACAGGCGATGCAAATCAACACGATGGCTGTGAAAAATTGCAGGGTAATGAGTATGTTCCGCAGAAAAACGCTGCCTTTCGATTGTGCAAATGAACCGCTCAACGCCATCGCCGGCTGGAAAGAAGTTATGCGCCGCGCCGGATAAAGTCCGAAAAAGACGCTGACCGCCATGCTTATCAGCAACAGCACGATCAGCAATCCGGCATTTTTCGCTAATGACAAATCCGCCGTGAAAAATTCTTTCAAGCGCGTGCTTTGGAACAAGGCGATCAGAAACAAAGCTACCAGAAACGATGCTAAAGTGAAACAGGGCGCTTCCGAAGCAATGCGTATCCGCAACTGTCCGGCGCCGGCGCCTACAATTTTTTGGATATTAATTCCTCGAACGCGCGACGGAATCATGGCAACCGAAAAATTCATGAGATTGATGAAAGCGATAAGCATAATCAGAACGCCGATGGCCATGAGCGATAGCGTGGTGGACAAACTTCCGGTTGCCCCGCGAATGTATTCCAGATGCTCGAAATGGATAGCCGTCAACGGAATGAATCCGGCGCGGTCGATCGAGGCCACCTCCAGAAATTCCGGTTGGTTGAATTTGTTCTGCAAAGCCGGAACATCTTCCGGATGAATACGGAAAAATCCGCTATAATTGAACCAACTCATTTTTTCGTAGTCCGGCGAATCCAAAATTGTGGTATAAATCCCGTTAATAATGGTGCAATTGTCCGGAAACCGCTCGCATACGGCAACGACCGTATAATTTACCGTATCTTGCCGGATCGTCTTTCCGACCGGATTTTCCTTACCGAAAATCGCCTGGGCGACGTCGGCGGTAAGCAATATGTTGTTGTGTTCGGTAAACGCCTTGCCGGCGTCGCCCACCAGGATTTTCGGCCTGAAAACCGTCAGGAATCCCTCGTCCGCTTTGATCAGGGGAAAAGTAAAAGACGTTTCCGGCGCATCCGGTAACTGGAAATTCTGATCATACTGGCCGTCCTTGATAATACAGGCTGCCTGGATTTCCGGAAATTCACGGACGATCTTATGCGCCAAAGGGATACTGATGGACGCCATGTTCCGGTCCATCTCTTTCCAGTAGTTGCTGAAAAGATAAATCTCGCCGACCTGTTTGAAATTACGGTTGTAACTAAAATCATAATATGCCTGCATCATCGTAATAGCGAAAACGGTAAACGCTACCGATAATCCCAGTATATTCAGGATGCTCGACGTTTTGAAACGCTTCAAAACAAATAAGAAATTTCTGATCATATCTTTCGAAAAATAATAATAGACAATCGTTTAATCATTCTTTATACTGTCCGCCGGATTTGCGTTAGCCGCTTTCCAATGCTGAAAGGTAACCGTCAGGGCGGTTAGAACAAATACAATCAGAAAGGCTACGAGGTAAATCCACCCGCTTAATTCCGTTTTATACGCAAAGTTTTCCAGCCACCGATGGACGCCGAATCCGGCTGCCGGCGCGGCGATTACAAAGCAGACGCCAAGTATGCGAAAATACTCCCGGTTGAACCGCGTAAGAATTTCCTGCGTAGTCGAGCCGAATACCTTGCGGATACCTATTTCCTTGCGCCGGTATTGCGTTTCGAACAATACCAATCCGAAGACTCCGGCAATGGATATAATAATAGCCAAAACGCTTAGCAGGGAGATGCTGATATTCAGATTGACTTCCTTTTGGTATAAATCGTTCAACACCTGGTCGTAAAATTCCACTTTAACGGGGAAGGTCGGATCGATACCCGCTACCGTTTTATGGATGTAGTTCATCGCATCCGAAAGATTAGTTCCGGCTTTCAACCGGATGTAAGAAACCGGAAGCGACGCCGACGAGCCAAACAAAAAGAGAACCGGATCTTCGCCTTGTCGAAGCGAAGTAAATTTCACCTCGCCCGCAATACCTACTACCTGACAGACCGGATTTCCCCAGGAAAGCATCTCGATGGTTTCGCCGGCAGATATCCCGATATCCTTTTGCAAAGGTTTATTCAAAACAAATACGAGATTGCTGCCGGTGGTATCCGAAGGCATAAACGTCCGGCCTTCGGTAACCGGTATATGCATAACGTTTAAGAAATTATCGCTCACTTCGAGCGTATATCCTCCGAACATTTTATCATTGTATTGAAACGCATAACTGGTATAGGAGTCGAAAGCGCCTAACTTTTGTTTTGAAAACGCCACCTCTTCAATCCCGGAATATTCCTTTAATTGATTGACATAAAATTCTTTATTTTCGTCGTACAGCGAGTTGTTCAGTTGAACGATGGCGATTTGTTCCTTATCAAATCCCTGGTTATAGTTTTGCAAAAACCGATTTTGCTTCTGCATGAAGATAGCGGCGATAATCAAACCCATTGAAATAATGTATTGAAACCCAATAAGCCCTGTTCTCAATTTTCGCCCCGCAGGAGAGAGGCCGAAATGGCCGTTCAAAACCAGCGCCGGCTGAAATGCGGTGGCGTAAAAAGCGGGATATAAACCGGCTAAAAAGCCTGTAAATAAGGCGATTCCGCCGGTAAGGATTACAAGTGAAAGATTGTTTCTTAAATCCATATCCGCATCGAAGAAAAACAGCCGGTTGTTGTGCGCTAAAAAAAACAGAAGAAACAGGGCAATCGCCCACGAAACGACAGCGAGAATAACGGCTTCGCTCACCAAAGAAACACGTAACGCAGCGGTCGAACTGCCCAGTATCTTTTGCGTATTCAGGCTGCGGATACGTCCCGGCGCCATAGCAATACTGAAGTTCATGTAATTGATGGCCGCTATGATGAGGATCAGTAAAGCAATCGCAAACAGAATCCGGACGGTGTTTTCATTCCCCGACCGGAATCCCGTTTGACTGAAATAAATGTCCCGCAGAGGCGTCAGGTCGATACGGACGAGATAGTTACTATTCAGCGGCGAAAAATCGAAAGTTTGGTTGAAATTCGATTCAAACGAATCGGCCTCGTTGTCCGCATCGAACAGCAGGTAGAGGATATAATTTTGCGACATCCAATCGTTTTTCTGCGAAGCGTCTATTTGAGTATATATCACGTTTTTGATTTGCGTGTTTCCGGGGAAATCTTTATATACCCCGCCAACGGTCAGGTCTTGATTCCCTTTCGTCCATAACGTTTCTTTCAGGTGCAGCGATTTTCCGGTAGCCGGTTCGTTGCCGAACATCCGGAACGCCATACTTTGCGGGATAATGACTTTTTCGGGATCTTGAAGGCATTGAGGGTCGCCTTCCGTAAATGTAAATCCGAAAACCTGGGTAATTTCCGGGTAACAGGTTTCAAACGGTTCGCGAAAGCCTTTGGATTCGGCGGCCTCTCCGGTCGAAATATATACGTTGCCTCTCCAGCTATCAAGGGGCGCAATAATGGTTGCCGCCTGAATATGAGGGGATGAGGCAATGATTGCATCGGCAAAGGCGCGCGGAAGAATCGAAATAGGCTCGCCGTCCCGAAGCATATCGACCCGGTAGATCCGGTCGGAATACGGATGACAGCGGTCGAAATGATACTCAAAACGTACTTGAATCATGATCGCAATAAAGGCGGCAAGCGCTACCGACAGCCCGGCGATGTTCAGGATGCTCGACGTTTTGAAACGTTTTAAGACGAATAAGAAATTCTTAATCATAATGATTAGTTTCTATTTATTTAAAAAATTAATTCCTCTACGTCGCCATAACTGTCGTAACTGGAAGCGATTACTTTTTCGCCCGGTTCCAGTCCGCTCAGTATTTCGTAGTACGCCGGATTTTGCCGGCCGATCCGGATATCGCGGCGGACGGCTTTTTTCTCGTCCGGCGTTACGACAAATATCCATTGTCCGCCGGTTTTCTGGTAAAAGGCGCCGCGGGGAATCAATACCGCTTCCGTCGGTTGCCCCAGTTGCAGGTTGATGTAGTAGGTTTGTCCTGCGCGAATATTATCGGGACGTTCGCCTTCAAACACGAAATCCGTTTTAAACTGTTTTTCGCGCACTTCGGGATAGACTTTACGAACAATTAACCGATGAATTTTATCCTGCCGTTCGAAGGTAGCCGCCAGTCCGGTTTTCACGCGATCGATGTAATGTTCGTCGATCAAGGCTTCGATCTTGTAATCAGATAATACGCTGATTTGCCCGATGCGCGTCCCGCTGCCGACCGATTGTCCAATCTCGACGTCCAGCAGACCCAATTGACCGTCCACCGGCGATTTAACGTCCAGGTTATCGACCCGTTGGCGGACTAAAATCAGGTTTTTACGAATATTGTTCAAACTTTCTTCCATCTGGTCGATTTGGATGCCGCGGTAAATCGAATCCTGTTTTTGGCGTTCTATCACCAAGTCCAATCCCTTAACGGCAAACTCGTAATCTTCTTTGGCTTGCAGGTAATCTTCTTTGGAAGAGAGTTTTTCATTATACAGTTTTGTGTATTGTTCGTATTTCCGTTTTTTCCGTTCGATGTCCAGATCCAGTTGCAGGCGTTCTTTGCGAAGATTCAGTTTTTCCTGTTCCATGGTTACCTGCGTGTTACGCAGGAAATTTTGTTTTTCGGCTAATTGCGCTTCGCTGTCGAGAATGTTGAGGCTCAGCATCGGATTGGTTAGCCGGACAATCACTTCGTCGCGGCGAACCATCGAGCCTTCTTCCACTACTTTTTCCGCGACCATTCCGCCTTCGATGGCGCTCAACTGAATGGTATTAATCGGCTGTACCTGCCCGTTGACGCGGATGTAATCGTTAAATTCCCCTTTACTAACGCTCTGTATCATTACCTTGTCTTTATTCACATTGAGTTTGGAGGCATGATTGCCGAAAATCAGCCAACTGAATGTGATCAACAGAACGATTCCCGCTACGATATAGGGGAGATGCTTTTTCTGTATTCCTTTCTTTTTTTCTAAAATGATGTCCATGATTGTTCTCCTTTATAATATTGTAATAATTTGTATTTCAATTGATACTTCAAATGCGTATGAATTTCTTCCACGCGGGCGTTCAGCAAACGGTTGGCGCTGGTGGACAAGTCGATAGCGTCGATCAAACCCTCTTCATATTTCCGCAGATTGGTTTGATGAGCGCTTTGCATGGCAACCGTCCGTTTCCGGGCGTGAACATATTCGTCGGCCAATCCGTTAACGTCGGCTACGGTCTGTTCGATATCGCTATATACTTGCCGGAGGATTTCTTCGTGCTGACTCTGGGCGATAATTAGCTGCTGTTGACTCCGTTTCACTTCCGACGAGCGGGAAAACCGGCTAAAAATCGGAACCGATAACGACAGTCCCACATAACTCCCTTCGCGCATTTTCAACTGTTCCTGAAACGAGACGTAGGGCTTGTCGTCCATCAGACGGGAGAATCCGGTGGAGAATCCGGCGCTCAACGATAGCGTAGGAAACAGCCGGGCTTTTGCGATCTTATATTCCATCTCGCTGGCTTTCAAGGATTGACCGGCCGTCTTTACCTGGGGCAAAGCGCTCAGCGCCTGCCGGTAGATGGCCAACGCATTTTCTATTTCCGGACGAATAACCGGCGCCGAATCGTAGCCCGCCACCGTTAAATCTTCATCCGGCGGCAGATTCATCGCGGCTTTCAGCCGGATGATTTCCAGGCTGTAAAGGTTGGTTTGTTTCGTCAAGGCGAAGCGGTCTTCGGCTTCCTTGGCTTGAACTTCGTTCAAGTCGGGAAGCGATTTCATGCCTAATTCTTCCATGCGCTGGAATTTTGTCAGATTGTTACTGCTCTCGTCCAACTGTTGTTGCGCCAATTCGACGGTTCCTTTGTAATACAGCATATTGAAAAAGATTTCCATCACCTCGAACGACAATTTGTCCTGCATGTCCCGGAGTTCTTCTTTTCCCATCAGGCGATGGATATTCGCCGTTTTAACGCGATAGAGTTGCGCCAGGCCATCGAACAAAGTCATTGAAGAATAGATTTGATAGGAATTACTCAGCGCGTTGGTACTGACGTAGGTATTCGTTTCCGGGTCGATGCCGCGCCCAAAATTCATCGAAAGGCTGCTTTCGGCGCTGAGGGAAGGCAGCCATCCTCCCCTGGCTTCCAATTGGTTTTGCCGATAAATCCGGTTTTGCGCTTCTTGCCGGATGCTTTTCGGATGATGTTGCAAAGCGTATTGGATGCAATCGTCCAACGTCCAGACTTTTTCCTGAGCAAATCCTTTTTGCGAAAGGATTATCAGTAGTAAAATAATCGTTCTTCTCATATAAATTGTTGTTTTATTTGTTTCTTTTTACAATATGCTGTGCCAAACTCGTGCCAAAGACATATATGTCTGATTTTTATTTTGTTATAGAAATCGAAGAAGAACGGCATGTAAAGTTATTTTACAATTGGTGATAAATTATTTTACGGATAGTCGAGGTTGCGGCGCAGGAATGTCTGAGGGTACGTGCCGAATTTTTATCGGGCTGTGTATATGTCGGGACTTTTATGTAACTTTGCGACTTGCTAATTGAAACGCACAATGGAAGAAATCGTTTTTTCGCAATACTCTATCGACTTCGCCCGCGTGGCGCTGGAATATTGCGTCTTTGTCGAAAAAGTAAAAGACAGCAACAAAAAAACATTCATCGACAATATGACCAAAGTATTGCCGCTGCTGTACCTCAAGGTATCCATTATTCCTGAAATCACAACGGATTACGAATCGGATTTGGAGGTAAAGGTCGATGAAATGTTTTACGCCCAAGTAGAAAGCAACATCAGCGAGCTGCTGGGTAATGACGATTTGTATCTCGAAACGTTTCACCCGGATATTAAACTGAGCGATTCGCCGGTGGCTGTCCACCTTTCGGAAGATTTGGCCGACATTTATCAGGATTTGGGAAATTTTATTGCGGTTTTCAAAAACGGGCAGAAAGAAACGATGAACGATTCTCTGTTGCTATGCATCGAGAATTTCAAGAAATTCTGGGGACAACGATTAGTTAACGCTTTGCGAGCTTTGCATTTCATTAAATATAAATCGGATATTGAATAATAACATAACAAAAGACGGCGGATTCTGTCCGCCCAACAAGCTGATCTGAATTTTGGGAAAGACAATTACAAAAGAAGAGATTTCGAAATATCCCGCCGAAACATTTGACGGTCAAATCGTTGAAATTAAGACGGTAAACGGATGCGAAGAAGCCGTAAACTATTTGTCCGGTTACGATCTGCTGGGCTTCGATACGGAAACGCGGCCGACTTTCAAAAAAGGAAATGTCAACGGCGTGGCTCTCATTCAATTATCGACCAACGACACTTGTTTTCTGTTTCGTTTGAACATCATCGGATTTCCTCCTTCGTTGATCCGATTATTATCCAATCCCGACGTACTAAAAATCGGTTTGTCGTTACGGGACGATTTTCACAGCATGGGGCGGCGCTTGAAGTTTACCCCACAGGGATTTTTCGATTTACAAACCGTTGTCAAAAATTACGATATCGACGATCTCAGTTTACAAAAAATATATGCACTGCTCTTTCAGAAAAAGATCTCCAAAAGCCAGCGATTGACGAATTGGGAAGCGGATTTGCTGTCCGAATCACAAAAACGCTACGCGGCGCTGGACGCCTGGGCTTGCCTGAAAATATACAAAGAACTATGTCTTACAAAAAAGTCTATCTAAGTCCCAAAAAGGAAGAATCGTTGCAACGGTTTCATCCGTGGGTGTTTTCGGGCGCTATTCATCGCATCGACGGAACGCCGGAAGAGGGAGAAATTGTGGAAATATACGACTCGAAGAATCATTTTTTGGCTTTGGGACATTGTCAAATCGGTTCGATTGCCGTTCGCATCCTGAGTTTCGAACTCGAACCTATCGATACAACTTTTTGGAAAAAACGGTTAGCGATGGCTTACCAGCTTCGCCAACAGTTGGGTTTGACCCACCAACCCCCAAACAATACCTACCGGCTGGTACACGGCGAAGGCGATTTATTACCCGGATTAATCATTGATATATACGGCAATACGGCGGTCGTACAAGCTCATTCGCCGGGAATGCACCTCGCCCGCTACGAATTGGCCGACGCATTAAAAGAAACCTTAGGCAGCGCCATTGAAAATATTTATTACAAATCGGAAGACACTTTGCCATACAAGGCCGATTTGGGCGCCGAAAACGGCTATCTGCTGGGAGGAGAAAACGCCTCGTCCATCGCTTGGGAAAACGGATTACGCTTCCGGGTCGATTGGGTGAAGGGGCAAAAAACCGGATTTTTTGTCGATCAGCGGGAGAACCGCAACTTGTTGGAACGTTACGCTCAAGATCGCAACGTGCTGAATCTGTTTTGCTACACCGGCGGATTTTCCTGCTATGCCCTGCGAGGCGGCGCCCGTAGCGTCCATTCGGTGGATAGTTCGGCCAAGGCGATGGCGCTGACCAACGAAAATATTGCATTGAACTTTCCCGACAATACGCCTCATCAATCGTTTACCGAAGACGTTTTCAAATACTTGGATCAAACGCCGCACCGCTACGATCTGATCATCTTAGATCCGCCGGCTTTCGCCAAGCGTCGGAACGTATTGAAAAACGCGCTGCAAGGCTACCGCAAACTGAATACTGTCGCTTTGGAAAAAATCCAACCGGGCGGGATTATCTTTACCTTTTCCTGTTCGCAAGTCGTTTCCAAAAACGATTTTCGTTTGGCAGTGTTCAGCGCCGCCGCTCAATCGGGACGGAAAGTCCGTATCTTACAGCAACTTTCGCAGCCGGCCGATCACCCGATCAACATCTATCATCCCGAAGGCGAATACCTCAAAGGACTTATTTTAGAGGTCGAATAGTTAAACTTTATTAAATACAGAAAAATAATGCCGAATAATTATGTTTTATAACATAAAAACGCTTACCTTTGTACTGTGTTTTTCATGGTATTAGATTTAAGGTTAACAATGAAGATTGGTTGTCGTGAGGACAACCTTTTTTTTTGCAGCCAGTTGACCCTTATTTTTGCTCCTTGAATTCTTAACGAGAACCCATAAATTATTTGCACAACTCAAATATTTTTTCAAACTTTGCCGGCGTGTTCCGTATTGTTCAAAGTATTTATCTTGAAAATAAAAACAAAAATTCAATGAAAATCATTTGCGTAGGAATGAATTACGCCACTCACAATAAAGAGCTGCATCATCCGTTTATTAATCAGGAACCGGTTATTTTCATGAAACCCGATGCATCGCTGCTGAAAGACGGGAAACCTTTTTTCCTTCCCGACTTTTCGTCCAACATGCAATACGAAACGGAAGTGGTAGTCAAAATCAGCCGTTTGGGTAAAACCATCGCCCGCCGGTTTGCCTCCCGTTATTACGAAGAAGTAACTGTGGGCATCGACATGACGGCGCGAGATTTGCAACAAAAACTCAGAGCCCAAGGGTTGCCTTGGGAATTGAGTAAATCGTTCGACGGTTCGGCAGTGGCCGGCCATTTTATCCGCTTGAAGGATTTGTCTTACGATATGAATCAGCTACCGTTTCATCTGGATATCAATGAACAAACGGTTCAGAACGGAAATACCGCCGACATGCTGTTCAAAGTAGATGAATTGATTGAATCCGTCAGCCGTTTCATCACACTGAAAACCGGCGATCTCATTTATACCGGCACGCCCGCAGGAGTGGGACAAGTTCGTATCGGCGACCATTTACAAGGGTATATCGGGGATCAAAAAGTATTGGATTTTTACATACGATAGTAATGAATATAATAGATATAGTGATTAATAAAGGACGTCAAGCCAAGGTTGCCTTAATAGGACTATTGTTCTTTTCAGGCTTTTCATTATGCGCTTTTCCGGCCGATTACGCCAATAAATCCATCCTATCCGAAGGAAAATGGGTGCAGCTGCAAGTCAAAGACAATGCTATCTATAAACTTACTTATGAAGACATTAAAAAAATGGGATTCGCCAATCCGGCGAAAATAAAAATTTATGGTTACGGCGGCTGGCCACTGGAACAGGATTTCACAAAACCCGTTATCGACGACTTGCCCGAAGTAGCCGTTTATGTTAACAAAGGCAGCGACGGACAGTTCAACGCCGGCGATTACCTTTTGTTTTACGGACGGGGAGTGGTGAAATGGACTTACGATAGCGCCAAAGACTTTTTTGCGCATCAAAACAACCCGTATGCCAACTACGGCTATTACTTTGTTACGGAAAACGAACAAGGCCCCAAAGAAATGCCCCTACAGGAATCCTACGCGCAAACTACGTCGATTGTTAACTCGTTCGACGATTACCGGGTGCATGAGCAAGAATCGGTAGCAATTCTGAACTCCGGCAGGGAATTGTTCGGAGAAAGTTTTGTAAGCGCAACTTCACAGCAATTTACTTTCAAAATTCCCGGCATTACCGCCGAAGACGGCAAAGTCCGTTTGTCTTTCGCCGGAGCGCCCAAATCTTCTACTTTACTTACTTTGTCGATCGGCAATGAAACGCTTATAAGCGCCACCGTCCATCCTGTCGCTTCGAGCGGATACGAAAAGGCGAAGCTGATAGACGGGATAGCGGTATGGAAAGGGGATAAAACGGAAAACCCGACGGTAACCGTTTCGTTTCCTTTTAACGGATCGGTGGCTAATCTCAATTATATCGCCTTAAATACGAAACGCAAACTTCAGTTTTACAACGAAGCTTGTACTTTCTTCCGAAATAAAAACAATCGGAGTTCCGCCGTCAAATACAATATAGAAAATGCTTCTTCCAATCTCCAGGTTTGGAATCTGACTGATATACAGGATATTCGACGCATGCAAACGGTACAGGAGGGCGCTTACCTGACCTTTGGCGCGCCGGCGGGAACCATTCCCGAATATGCGCTGGTCGATGTTACGCAATCTTTCCCAACGCCGGAGGTCATCGGCGAAGTCAAAAACCAGAATTTACACGCTTTGCCTCCAACCGATATGGTGATTATTGCGCCGGAAGCTTGTTTTTCCCTGGCGGAACAGTTAGCCGAAAAGCACCGCAGCCTGCAAGGCCTGAAAGTCGTCGTTGTGCAACCGGAATGGATTTACAACGAATTTTCGTCCGGAACGCCCGACGCTACGGCTTACCGACGCTTTATGAAAATGTTTTACGACCGCGCTACTACCGATACCGAGAAACCGCGCTACCTGTTACTCTATGGCGACGGCTATTTCGATAACCGGCGATTGACCAAAGAAGGCGCTAAACTGAACAGTAAATATTATCTACTCACCTATCAGTTTGATGATTCGGTCAACGAAACCGATTCTTACGGCACCGACGATTATTTTGGTTTTTTGGACGACTGGGAAGGCGTGAACTTAGGCAGCAACCGGCTCGACTTGGGTATCGGACGTTTTCCGGTAAATACCTACGAACAGGCGGAAAACGCACTGAACAAGACGCTCAATTACATGGATAACACAAACTACAGCTCTTGGAAAAATACGGTAATTTTTACGGCCGACGATACCGATCCGAATTTCGGATATTGCGCTTTTGCATCCGACGCCGACGAATTAGCGCATATCGTGGAACAAAGATATCCGGCCTATAAGGTGGTCAAATCTTATATGGATGCTTTCCAACCGATTGATGTGAACGGTAAACGCACCTATCCCGACGCCAAACAAAAATTGATGAATACCTTGAAAGAGGGCTGTTTCCTGTTCAACTATACCGGACACGGCGGTCCTACTGCCCTGTCGGCCAAAGACATGATGAACATTACAACTATTCGCCAAATGAATTTTAATACCTTACCCCTTTGGATTACAGCTACATGCGACTTCGGTCGCTACGACGATACTAAAATTTCGGCCGGCGAAGAGGTTTTTCTGAATAAAAACAGCGCCGGTATTGCCCTCTTTACGACTACGCGGGTCGTATATGGCGATCCAAACCAAGGCTTAAACCGGTTTATCATCCGGAATATTTTTCTAAGAACCGGAGGCAAACACTATAGCTTGGGCGATATCCTGCGCGAAAGCAAATTGGATTACGGAAGCGATAACAATAAACTCAACTTTATCCTGCTTGGCGACCCTGCTCTGCAACTGAATTATCCGGAATGGGAAGTGGCGCTCGAAAGCATCAACGACCAGGCAATCGAATCCGGCGCTCTCGTCAACTTTCGCGCCCTGGATTACGTAACTTTAAAAGGCGTCGTTAAAGACAGACAAAGTAACCGGATCGAAAACTTCAACGGAAGCCTTCAAGCCACTATTTTCGACGGCAAACAGACGATCCGTCCGGTAACCGCTCCCCTTGAGGAAACCGATCAATGGTCGTTTTCCGATTATTCCAGCGTGGTATATAAAGGCAATGCCAACGTCGAAAACGGACAGTTCAGCCTCTCGTTCAGGGTTCCTTTGGATATTTCCTATGCCGCCAATCCGGGTAAAATGAATTTTTATGCCTGGGACGCTAACCAGCGCACCGACGCCAGCGGATCGTTTATGAACTACACGCTTTCCGGCACTTCCGACAACGCTAACCTCAACGACTTAGGCCCCGAAATCGAAGTAATGTACCTCAATACCGACGCTTTCAAGAATGGCGACGAAGTAAATGAAACGCCTTTCTTCTACGCCTCCGTATTCGATGAAGACGGTATCAACCGGACAGGCAGCGGATTGGGACACGACCTAACCGTCGCTATCGATAACAATCCGGCCTGGATGTATAATTTGAATGATTATTTCACTTCCGGATACGTATTTGGTCATGGAACCATCGGTTTTCCGATTCCTGAATTGCCGGCCGGCCAACATAATCTTGTTTTCAAGGTATGGGACATACTCAATAACTCGACAACCGACTCCTTGCGGTTTACGGTGGTGAAAGGTCTGCAACCCCGGATATCGGATGCGCGGGCAGTCCCGAATCCGGCCAAAGAAAAAACCGTATTCTATCTGTATCACGATCGCCCCGAATCGGTACTCGAAGTCGAACTCCGGGTCTATGACCTGACCGGACGCACGGTTTGGACATACTCTCAAACCGGCGCTTCTCAATCGTCCCATGCAATAGAATGGGATTTAAAAACCGGAAGCGGTCAACGGGTGCCGCCGGGCATTTATATCTATCAGGCATTTATAAAAACATCCGGAGGCAAAGAAGCCTCTAAATCGAAAAAAATAATCGTTTTATAAGCAAAATGACAATAAACAAAAGTATGAATAAAATTCAAGCAGTAACCTTCGTTGCATTATTACTATTGATCATCCATCCGGTGAAAGCGCAGGACGCCAAAGAAGAGAAGTTTAATCCATTAAGAAGCGGTATTCCTTCGCTGACCATTGCCCCGGATGCACGAGGCGGCGGTATGGCCGACATCGGCGCCGCTACCGACCCCGACGTGTTTTCCCAATACTGGAATCCGGCCAAATATGCCTTTGCATACAGTAAGGCGGGCGTCAGTTTATCCTATACGCCGTGGTTGGCGAAATTAGTCGATGACATAAGCCTCAGCTATCTGGTAGGCTACTATAAAATCGGCGATAACGATAATCTGGCCATCGGTTCTTCCTTTCGGTATTTTTCCTTGGGACAAATCATCTTGACGGACGATAACAACCAACCCTACAATGAAACAAGACCTTACGAAATGGCTTTCGACGCCAGTGTCGCTTTGAAATTCACCGAATCGTATTCCCAATCGGTGGCTTTCCGCTATATTTTCTCAGACTTGGGTTCCGGAATGCGGGACGACGGGATCTACCCGGCCAGCGCCGTAGCAGTCGATGTAGCCGGTTATCTCAACAAATACCTCGTACTGGGCAAAAGCGAATGTTTACTGGGCTTGGGGTACAATATATCCAACATCGGCAACAAAGTCTCTTACGACGGCGGTAATACCAATGTTTTCTTGCCGACCAACTTGCGCATAGGCGCTTCCCTGCTTTATCCTTTGGACGATTATAATACTTTAGCGTTCAGCGCCGATCTGAATAAATACTTGATTCCTACTCCTCCCGATTTGGAAGATGTGGAAGATAAACAGGCCGCCATGCAGCCTTATTACGACACTTCGCCGATTGCCGGCATGTTCAAATCGTTCAACGACGC